>JBAWWF010000010.1:0-13078 GCA_037146895.1 Alphaproteobacteria bacterium
CTCAGTTCGGGATAAAAAAGGCTTAAAAGTGAGGAACTATCTCATACTTGTCATGATTATCAAATAACCATTTTTCTTTGAGAGGAATCTCCGCATAGGGACTAAGAATAATATTTTGGGTGTTCTCTTCTACTGTTACTTTGAAGCCACTAATACCTTTAGCAAGACTTCCCAGACATATCCTGCCTTTGGAATCTGGCCGTAACAATTTCTGAACCTTTTTTTGTGCTTTCATAACGCCCTCCACTGGTAGTAATATAACATATGTGGGAAATCATTCAAGTGGGAAAATAAATTTAACTGCTTTTTCTAGCGTTAATCGTTTATTATATTCTATCAGTATAGAGTGGACACTAAGTCTGAATGTGAAGGATCTAAGATGGCTCTAAAAGTTGCGACAATCAATTCATTGCAGACTCACCTTGAGGTGGGGCGTGATGTTTTGGCGCAAGAAGCAGCAGCATTGTCAAGCCTACAAGAGTCGTTGGGTGAATCCTTTGTGCAAGCGATTTCGCTGCTTGCGCAAACAAGGGCGCGCATTGTCGTTAGCGGCATGGGCAAGAGCGGGCACATTGCTCGTAAAATTGCCGCGACACTATCGTCAACAGGTCAGCCTTCGCTTTTCGTACATCCCGCCGAGGCCAGCCATGGCGATCTTGGCATGATCACCGCCGATGATGCAGTTCTTTTGTTGAGTAAGTCGGGCGAAACTTCGGAGATGACGACTTTGCTCCATTACACGCGTCGCTTTTCGATGCCGCTGGTTGCGATTACGGCTAATCCGCAAAGCACACTAGCGCAGAGCTCGGATGCTTGTTTGTTGTTGCCAAAGACAGCTGAGGCTTGCCCTATGGGTCTCGCGCCGACAACGTCAACAGTCATGATGTTGGCTCTAGGAGATGCGATTGCAATCGCGCTTTTGGTCAATCGTGGGTTTTCTAACCAAGACTTCCACCGATTCCATCCGGGCGGCAATCTTGGGACTCAGTTAAAGCGCGTTACCCATATTATGCATACCGGTGAGAGCCTGCCTCTAGGTAAGCTACAGGATCCCATGAGTGATATATTATTAACCATGACTGCCAAAGGTTTTGGATGTGTAGGCATCACCGATGATGACAACCGCTTGATAGGAGTTATTACCGATGGTGACTTGCGCCGTCACATGGTGCCGAATTTGTTAGCCTTGAAGGCTAGCGAAGTCATGACGGCAAAACCAAAAACGGTTGATTCGGCTATGTTGATGGGTGAAGCCTTAGCGTTTATGAATGAAAAAATGGTTACAAGCCTCTTTGTTGTGGATAGTACTAGTCATGTGCTAGGTGTTATTCATATTCATGATTTTATACGTACAGGGGTTGTTTGATGCGTGTTCCAAAAATTGCCTCTCTGCCACCTGTTAGTGTAATGACACGGTCACGTCCCGCTGCCGTTTTTTTGAAGTTTTTATTGCCAACGATAGCTATGGCTGTGGTCTCGGCTGTAGTTTTGTGGCCGCAATTATTGCATAATTTCTATGCAGCTAAATCATTAACAGTTAATCTTAAGTTACAAGACTATACGTCCGTCAATGCAGCAATCCAGCCTGTTTATAATGGGGTAGACAATAGTGGCCAGGTGTACACATTGCGTGCTGACCGTGGTGAGGAAATCGCGCCAAACACTTATGCGCTGAAGAATCCGCTTTTAATCTACAACCTGCATTCCGGTAAAGTAGTGAACATTGCTGCACAAACTGGTACTTACCATTACAAAGAGCAGAAAATCCATTTACAAAATAACGTACGCTTAAAGCACTCTCTCGGGTATGATTTTACAACTGCACGTGCTGTTATAGATGTTGAGAAAAACACTATTGTTGGAGATGACTTAGTGACAGGTCATGCACCTACAGGCAAAATTGAAAGCTTGGGTTTTCAGGTTGTTGAAAAAGGAAATCGGATTATTTTCGGCAAGTCTAAGGTTAATTATAAAGCGGAGACAATGGAATGATGATGCGTAGCATAGTTATTGCTATTGCCCTGATGGGTAGTGCTTATTCTCAACCTTCTACCCCTGCTTCCGCTTATGAGATGACGGCTGATGCAATTGACTGTAACCAAAAAACGCGTAAGTGTATCGCCACAAGCAATGCCCGCATTACCACGGGTGCGGGTGATGCTACAAAAGTGCTCACGGCGCGAAACGTAACGGCCTCTATGCAAGAAGAGGGTGCGCCTTCTAATATAGATGCTGAAGGTGATGTTTTTTTGGAAGCTCAAGGCGGCAAAATCCAATCAATCCGCTCGGACCGAGCCCATTATGAACCAGACAAGCAAACAGCTACGTTTGATGGCAATGTAAGTCTGCGTTTTGGCTCCCATACCTTTAAGGGAGATCATGCAACTGCTGATTTGAAACAGGGCAATTTTACCCTAAAGGGAGCTAAGCAAACCCCTGTGAGTGGCCTCATTTATCCAGGTGCATTATCTGAAAAGCGGCGGCGTGCATGACGGCTATTCACTTAATTAATGCCAATGAGGGAATTTTTGCCGAGAATCTGTGCAAAAGCTATGGCAAGCGGCCCGTCTTGCGTGGCGTTAACTTGCACTTACGTCGCGGCGAAATTGTTGGGTTGCTAGGCCCCAACGGTGCGGGCAAGACGACCTGCTTTGGCTTGATCATGGGGATGGTTTTTCCAGATGAGGGACGTGTTTGCCTGGATAGCTACGATATCACCCATCAGCCGATGTACCAGCGCGCCCGTTTTGGCATTGGTTATCTACCTCAGGAGACTTCAATTTTTCGCGGTCTCACCGTTGAAAAAAACATCTTGGCGGTGCTTGAGCTGATTGAGACCTCGGAGCGCAAACAACAAGAACAATTAGATCAACTGTTGGATGAGTTTGGCTTGAGTCACTTGCGTCAAACGCCGGCCATTGCTCTTTCCGGTGGTGAGCGACGTCGGGTTGAGATTGCGCGCGCCTTGGCAATTTCCCCGCATTTCTTGCTGTTAGATGAGCCTCTGGCAGGTATCGATCCGATTGCCATGGGGGATATTCGTCATTTGATCCTGCACCTAAAGAGCCGCGGTATTGGTATTTTAATCACAGACCATAATGTGCGTGAGACTTTGGATGTTGTTGATCGCGCTTACATTATCACCAATGGCCTTGTCCTTATGGAGGGAACGCCACAAGAAATAATAGAGCACCAAGATGTTCGGCGGGTTTACCTTGGAGAAAGGTTTACTCTTTAGTATGCTAGACAAGTAGCTATTCAGAGGACAAGCAAAGGAGAGATGCTATGAAACTTATGATTATTGGTAAGAATCTTGAAGTTGGGAACAGCTTGCGTGTTCATATCGAGGAAAAGCTAACGCAAGCTGTGCAGCATTATGTTGCCGATGCAGTGGAAGGTGGTGCAACTCTTACGAAAGAGAAGCATCTATTTTGTTCAGAAGTCTTTGTGCACGTAAGTCACAATTTTGTTGTACGGGCAAATGGTGAGGATGAAGATCCGTATCGGAGCATTGATCTAGCGACCGCTAAGCTTGAGGCGCAAATGAAACGCTATCGTGGACGTTTGCGTGATCGCCATCGCGGAGGAGGGCAAGAAGGCCATGTTCCTGCTCAGTATTATGTGCTTGAGGGACATACAGAGGAAGAAGTGGGTGATAACCCTTTGATTATTGCCGAGATGGAAAGTGAAGTCTTAAATCTAAGTGTGAGCGAGGCTGTCATGCGTATGGATTTGTCTGCTAGTCCTGTCATTATGTTTCGCAACAATACGAATGGTCAACTCAATGTCGTCTACCGACGCGATGATGGTAATATAGGATGGATTAATCCTGAGACAGGAGTCTAAGTATAACTATTTAGTTCGGGATAAAAAGGCTTAAAAGTGAGTTGCTATCTCATACTTGTCATGCCGGACAGCAAGAAAATAGGGCACTCGCTTATCCCTAGCTGAGGTTAATTACGGTGTTTTATCATGTATCCACTGTAGATAAGGTTGATGAACGTCCTGCACGGGTAATGCTAGAATTGCAGGGCAATCATAAGGGTGGAGCTCAACGATGCGCTCCCGCACTTTCTCCCACAGCTCGGCGCGTGTTTTGAGAATAATGGAAACCTCCTCGTCATGCATCATCTTGCCGTCCCACTCATAGATTGCGCGAATACCCGGGTAGATATTCGCACAGGCGACAAGTTTATCCTCAACGAGTTGACGTGAGAGCTTTTCCGCGTCGAGTATGTTGCCGATAGTCACATAAATAAGAATAACTTGCATCAAAGACTCTCTCCGTTCAATGGTCGGAACGGCGGGATTTGAACCCACGACCCCTATCCCCCCAGAATAGTGCGCTACCAGGCTGCGCTACGTTCCGACTTTCGGTCTAAGCCTATCGAAATTCCCAGTAGCTTGCAACGTATAATGGAATGGGGCTACAAACAATTTTTATAGCCCCTATTATCTCTATTCCTCGCGCTGGAGGCGTTCGCGGCGTTCCTGGCGTTCTTGTGCTTCTATGCTCAAGGTGGCAATAGGGCGCGCTCTCAAACGAGGAATACCAATAGGATCACCCGTTTCTTCGCAATAGCCGTAGGTACCCTCGTTAATTCGACGCAAGGCGTCATCGATTTGATTGATCAGCTTGCGCTGGCGTGTCCGTGCACGCAGTTCAATAGTGCGCTCAACCTCATTACTCGCTGCGTCAATAATGTCCGCCTCTATCATCGTATTCTCTTTTAGATGTTTGATTGTATCACCAGTATCGCGTAATAGCTGTTCGCGCCAATCTAACAAACGCTGACGAAAATATTCGAGCTGTTGCTCATTCATAAATTGCTCATCTTCAGAAATGTTATTATAATTTTTTTCGCCAACCGCACTCATCGTACTCTCCCTCTATAATTGCAACACCCGTAAGTGCTCATTTCTTATTGAAAATGCATCATTTCACTCTCTAAGTCCATAAAAAATTACTAAAATTTTAGTAATTTTTTATTATTTTTTTATATAAAAATAATGCTTCATTAATGGTTAAAAATTCCTTAAAATCTGTATGTGGTTACGCAACATGCTTCATTAATTTTGGCCGTTCAAGCGGATGCTATTGCAGGTTTAAACCCTGAAACGGACACATCTCTATTTTTGGCGCGTGAAGCTCTGGCCTTTGGTTTCCGTGTCTTTGCTTATACCCCACAGAACCTAAGTTTCAGTCAGGGGCAAATTATGGCACGCGGATCGTGGTTAGATCTCAACCCCGCAGACCCAAGTTTTCACCAGCTTAGTGACCCCGAATACCTATCGCTGGCGGAGGCTGCGGTCGTTCTGATCCGCCAGGACCCTCCATATGATATGGCTTATCTGACGACCACGTATCTTTTGGAACATTTGCCAGATACAACACGCGTCATTAATAGCCCAAGAGGAATCCGCGAGGCACCAGAGAAGCTCTTGGTTACGCATTTCCCGCATCTCATGCCGCCTTCATTGATTAGCTGGGACGAGACCTTGATTGAGGGATTTATAGCAGCTCATGGCCGAGCTGTCTTAAAGCCGCTGTATTCCTTTGGTGGACAAGATGTCATCCTTATCGATCATACGAACTGGCGCAAAGAGCTCGCGCAGTTTCGGGACCATTACCGAGAACCACCGATGATTCAACTATTTCTCCCTGAGGTCCGCGAAGGTGATCGGCGCGTTTTGCTAATCGACGGTGAGCCTGTCGGTGTCGTTCTCCGTATTCCCCAGCCAGGGGATATTCGCAGCAATACATGCCTCGGCGGTCGGGCTGAGAGCTGTCCTTTGCGCGACCGTGATGTGGAGATTTGTAGAGAGATTGCCCCGCGGTTGCGCGCATTAGGGCTTTTCCTTGTCGGCATTGATATTATTGGCAATTACCTGACTGAGATCAATGTGACATCCCCCACCAGCTTTATGCTCTACCATCGGCTTACGGGCGAGAACCTTGCGCGACGTTTCTGGGAGACACTGTTAAAATCATAAATAACTCAGGTTGTATCTTGTAATTATCCCGAACTGAGGTTAAATACCGTCTAATATGAAGTCAGACTTTTGATTGGACGGTGTTTTTTACTGCTCGGGCTCCACCCATTGCGCTATAACCGCTCGCAGCACATCGATACCCTGACTCTTCACCGTACTTGTCGCCAGAACATAAGGATAGGCTGCCGGATGTTGTTGCAACGCTCCTTCGATATCCTGGATTAGGTGTTGGCAGTCTTCAGGGGTGATTTTATCAACTTTGGTTAGGACAATCTGGTAAGAAGTCGCACAAACGTCAAGCAGCTTCATAATATCAATATCGCTAGGTTTTAAGCCATGGCGCGCGTCAATGAGTAGGTAAACGCGCTTTAAGGAAGGACGGCCCTGGAGGTAGGTGCGTAATAGGCTGTTCCATGCGCTAATCTGTGTTTTGGAGGCTGATGCATAGCCATACCCTGGCATATCCACAAGGTACAGGCGATTGATAAGAGAAAAAAAGTTAAGCTGCTGCGTGCGCCCTGGTGTCTTTGATGTCCTGGCTAAATCAAGGCGGTTGGTGAGCGCGTTAATAAGGCTAGATTTGCCAACATTGGAGCGTCCAGCAAAAGCGATTTCTGGTAAATCGGCCACAGGTAGATCGGACAGATTCTGAACGCCTAAAACAAAATCGCAGCTTTGCGCAAAAAACCATCGACCAAATTCCAGAAGTTCAGGTGTTATGGCGTTTTGTGAGCACGAAGCATTAACCATTGCTGTGTAATTCCTAAAATATTTGTCCAAGCCCAATAAATGACCAAACCAGCTGGAAATTGTGCCAGCAGGAACGTCAAGAAAAAGGGCATAAACATGAGGGCTTTTGCTTGCGCAGGGTCAGCCGGTTGTGGATTAAGCTTCTGCTGTAGGTACATAGTGGCTCCCATGAGTATTGGCCATATACCAATCATAAGGAAACTAGGCGGCGTCCAAGGAAGCAAACCAAAAAGGTTAAAGAGCGTCGTCGGATCCGGCGCGGAAAGATCATGAATCCAGCCAAAGAACGGCGCATGGCGCATCTCAATGGTCACAAACAATACCTTATACAAACAAAAGAATATGGGTGCTTGGATAAGAATGGGCAAACATCCAGAAAGCGGGTTGATCTTTTCCTTGCGGTATAACTCCATAATCTCTTGCTGTAGTTTTATTTTATCATCTTTGTGGCGTGCTTTCAGCACCTCCATCTGCGGTTGAAACCTCTTCATTTGCGCCATAGAGCGAAAAGATTTAGCTGCCAGCGGATACAGCACTGCCTTGAAGATAACCGTAACAGCCAAAATCGCTAGACCTAGATTGCCTAAGAGCTTGCTAAGGTATTCCAGCAGGTAAAACAATGGCTTAGTTAGGAAATAAAACCAGCCAAAATCGACAGCAAGATCAAATTTTTGCACACCTAATTTTTTCTCATATTCATCAAGAATATGAAGCTTCTTAGCTCCAGTGAATAGATGATAAGTGTATTCAGAAGATTCTCCTGGTTGAATCTCAAGAGCAGGACCAGAAAAACCAGTTATATAGCGAGGGTCAGTAGTGGTGGCTTTCTCCCCGCGAAACCACATGCTAACCGTCGCATTTTGTGGAGGCATCAAAGCAACCAACCAATATTTATCGGTAATGCCAATCCAGCCGCCCTCACTGGCTTGTTCAATAGATGATTTGTCAAGAAGCTTCTGGTAATCATACTCAACCAACTTTTTGTTGATTACCCCAAGGGGGCCCTCATGAAGAATATAGTACCCTCCAGTTTCGGGTGTACCCAAGCGCATGATTTGCGCATTAGGTTTAAGCGATACAACAGAGCCGCTGGTGTTAGTTACACGTTCTTTGATTTGAAACATGAATTGATCGTCAACGCTAAACGTGCGCTCAAACATCAAACCCTCGCCATTATCATAAGATAAAACCACGGACGTATCGGGCGTTAAGTAACCACCTTTTTGCTGCCAAATAGTTTGTGCATCAGGAAGCTTCATCCCATTTCCCAGCCAACTAAACTCACAAAAATAACTAGTTTTGGATTGGCGCGGGTTTAAAAGCATGATCTCATTGCTATTTACATCAGGGGTCTCGTGGTAGTTAACAAGCGCAATATCATCGAGAATTCCACCTTGGACATTAATTGATCCATGAAGTTGTGGGTTCTTAATGGAAATGCGCTCATTGGTTGCTAAGGCCTCTGGACGCTCTAGCTGTGTTGTTGCTTGATGAGGCGACGCCTGCGGGGCGGAAGAAGCTTGCGGTGCTTGTGCTGAGGTCTGTTGGGGTACTATTGCTATTTGCCGCGGGCGTTCATAAAGATAATGAAAACCCACAAGGATAAGAATAGACAGGACAATTGTGAGGATAAGATTACGTTGTTCGTTCATTGTGTCTCCTAATGATTAATCCTCTATCCGTCATTGCGAGGCCCCGCTTGGGGCCGCGGCAATCCAGGAAACTAAGACCCGTGCAGTTGCTTTCCTGGATTGCTTCGCTCCGCTCGCAATGACGGGTGGGGGCATGTACAGGATCGAATCCCCAACTGCCGCCTATAGACTTGATGGGGTGACAGCGAAAAATGCGCTTAGTGGCCATCCAGCCACCGCGTCGTAAACCATAGAAACCAATAGCATCTATGGCGTAGCGGGAGCAAGTAGGATCGAACCTACAGCGCGGGGTTAGAAAAGGTGAAATTGCCAGCTTATAAAAACGAATCAAGGCAATGCACATTGCAGCCATCATGAGGCTTCCCCTAGAAGACTGAAACGCTTCATGGCAGACAAGAAATCGCGAACAAGAGCAGGGTAAGGTGCGGTTGCGGTTGTCGCGGTTGCAATCAGAACAAGATCAATGGGGCAAGACGGCATTAGCGTTGGGGCTATCTGAGCCACAACGGCGCGAAGCCGTCGCCGTGCACGATTGCGCGTTACGGCGTTGCCAACATGCCGCCGTGTAGCTGTAAAGCCCACGCGCAAAGCAACCTCTGGGTCCTCATTGGCCAACCGTTCCTTTAACTGAACAAGCATGGTAGGGGTCCTAAAGGTTTTCTTGTTCGCGGCAACAGCTAAGAAGCTGGCGCGCTTCTTTAATCGTGAAACTGACGTTGTCAAAAGATTTCACGTTATGCAGACAAACGCTTACGTCCTCTGGAACGGCGCGCTGCAATAACACGGCGTCCTCCTACAGTTGCCATGCGCGCACGGAAACCATGACGACGCTTACGTACAAGCTGACTAGGCTGATAAGTTCTCTTCACGACTAAAACCTCTCTTAAAAAACTTTACTGTTGAATACAGGAATAGCAAAAAACACCCTTGAGGCATAGCATATTCTTTATAAACTAGGAAGAAAAGCATTTTATTTGTGATCGTCAGTAGCACATGACATGTCTGGTTAGTTAGCACATTAGTTGTCCGGTCAAGCCCGAGGGCAGGCTCCAGAGTGTTTGCTCTCTGTCGTCATTGCGAGGCCCCTCTTGGGGCCGCGGCAATCCAGGCTCTTTAATCTTAACAGCAATAGACCTGGACAGTTAAAATCTAATTGTCATCCTCACCCCCTAATTGTCATCCTCACCCCCTAATTGTCTCCTCACCCCCTAATTGTCATCCTCGGGCTTGACCCGAGGATCTAAAACAATCACTATGCCTGATAGAAAAGGTAATTCTATAATGCTCCTGCTTCTATTATTTTTATTATGGCCACAGTCAGCGCATGCAAGCCTTTCTCAGTGGAGCATCCCGCCCTCGCCGCTATGGCTATTGCCATTCATCTGTTTGTTGCTATGCATTGCATTGCTGCCGTTAAAGATGCCGCAGCTCTGGCATCGTAGCTATGGCAAAATCGCTGGATTGTGGAGTTCTGTTATGGTTGCTGCACTCTTCTGTACAATGGAGAGCGTTGTAGCACTTAATATCCTCAAAAATATCCTTTTTAATCATTATTTCCCCTTTATCTGTCTTATCACAACGCTCTTTATCATTAGTGGTGGCATCCACATTAGTGTGCGAGCTCATGGGCGTCCGTTAGCGAACACAGCGTGGCTAGTGCTTGGCTCTTGTGTTGCTAATCTGATTGGCACAACAGGCGCGGCAATACTCTTTGTGCGGCCATTAATGCGCATGAATGCTTACCGCCATCACAAGACGCATGTGATCGTTTTCTTTATTTTTATGGTTTGCAATAGTGGCGGCTGCTTAACCCCCATCGGTGATCCGCCGCTATTCCTCGGGTTTTTGGAAGGGATCCCTTTTTCATGGACATTAACCCACTTGGGAAAGTTTTTTTTCATTATGATAGGGTCTTTGTCAGTCCTATTCTTTTGTATCGATTGGGTGATTTTTCGTTATGACTATAGGGCAAGCCCTGTACCACCATTGCCTGATCATTCCAGGATTAATATCCAGGGTAAACGCAATATCCCGTGGTTGTTGCTGGTGGTCAGTCTGGTAATCATTAGCGGTCTGTGGGTTAATTCACCGCAGTGGGGGGGGGTTGCGCTAGCCGATGTGATGCGTGATGTGGGGCTGTTGCTTATTGCCTGGGCAGTTAAATCGTATACACCCCGTAAAATATATGAATCGAATCACTTTAATTATGAGCCACTTAGAGAGGTTGCTATCCTCTTTGCTGCTATTTTTATTACCGTAACGCCAGTGATTAGCCTAGTGCATGCGGGAACATCTGAACCATTTGCGTCGATGTTGGCTACGCTCAATCCTGGGGGGCAGCCCGATAATTTTCTCTATTTTTGGATTTCGGGGATTCTATCATCTTTTCTAGACAATGCGCCGACCTACCTTGTCTTTTTCCATCTGGCGGGTGGCGATGCTGCGCGCTTAGCTGGCGATCTTTCGCCCACTCTGATCGCTATTTCATGCGGTGCCGTATTTATGGGAGCGATGACCTACATCGGTAATGCTCCCAACTTTATGGTAAAAGCTCTTGCTGAGCAGGCGCACATCCGCATGCCGAGCTTCTTCGGCTATATGGTTTGGTCATGCATCATTTTATTGCCTTTATTTATTCTAATCAGTGCATTTTTCTAAATTCCAATAACACATAATTTAATCAAATAATATTCATTTATAAGATGTGTTTTCTTAAAATATTAAGTTAATTAAAAAACTTGATTAATCTGAATTTATTAATATAACTATATTAACCGACTTTAATGTTTTTTTGTGAGGAAGTAATGCAGTCTTTGTATAGGTTTAGTTTATTAATATGTGGTTTATTTATATCTGGTGTTTTGACGCACACAACTCAGGCAGCGGCTTTATCTCAAGATGCTTTAGAGCAATACCGACCTGGCAATAATTTGCCTGAGATAGATGTGCAGAGCTATCCTCGCACTACGTCGCTAAAGGATGGGCTGGAGCTGTGCCAATCTCTCGTTCGAAGCACGGTAGAGGCGTGGCAGCGTTCCCAGCAGTTATTTGTAGATGAAAATAAAAGAATAATAGATATCATGGGTGCCCTAAGTAGGAGTGGAAATAGTCTATTAGCAAGCATGAATATTCTTGGTGATGACAACGATTTTAATCTATATTCCATCTATAAGTCGTATTCCAAAATTATAAATATCCTTATAGAACTTGATAGCTTACTCTTGAAAATTAATCCACCATCTTCATTTAAAGATAGTAACGAAGAAAGCCGCATTATTAAAGAAATCATAATATCATTAAATAAAAATACAAAAAATAACGAAGGCGACGCTTTACTTACTAAGTCATTAATGCAATCTAGCACGTCATCATTACTCAGCAAGAAACCAGCAGATATACAACGTAGGATGCGATTGTTAACTAAAGCACAGTCCCGAGACATTAGAAATCCACTGCCAGAGGATGATTCAAAATATGTTTTATGCGATGTAGAATATGTAAGCCAGGTTTTTTTACCTATGGTGAAAGCTATTCTTCAACAGACTCATAGTGCTCCATCTCTACAAGCAAAAAAGAAAAAAAGAAGACACCGCAAGAAAAAACAACAAAACGCTGCTCTAGTAGCAGAGCAAAATGATGATGAAACCACTCCATCAAGCGAAGAAAAGAGAGAGGATTCTGTTGCCTCTGAAGCATACCAAGTTCCTGCACCTATTGCATCTAGTGCTCAAGAATCTGAAGTAGACGAAACCTATGACCTAAAGCCCTGGGAGGCTTATGCACAGATTAATGATGAAAACAGAAGGCCTCAAATCCCCCAAAAGACTGCACCACAGGCGTTAGTTTTGGGCAGGAAACGCTCTGTTACGGCAAGAACTTTGTTGGGGGCAGAGGCTGGTAAGGTCAGTATGGTTAACTATAAAAAGCTGCTTAACGCGTTAAACGGAGCCGTTGTAGACCACAAAAAGTCTATCCATTTTATAGCTCGATCCCTATCTAGCGGCACTTGGTGCTCTGTTGCTATGCACCGTTTGCACGGAGACGATGCGGCAAATATTCCACACGGCACACGCTATTGGCAAATTGCCAAGCAGCTTTTGATTGATATAGGTCTATCAGAAGCTAATTTATCAGATTAAGGGACGGGGTGGTTTTCCAGCAAGTCGGTTAGCTGTCCCCACCTTTCTAAAATTTTGGCAAAATCTTCTTGTCCCTTTTTTATAGCCGCTTCGTCACCGGCAGCGAAAGCTTCGGCAAAAGTTTGCAAAATTTCTTCTGTTTTTAATTCAATTGCGTTTATCTCATCTTTGGTTATAAGACCTTTCTCAATCATATTACGCTTCTTATCGTTGAAGATGCCGACGACATATTGATCGCCCGGGTCTACTTCTGCATTAGCTCCAAAAGATTGGGTCATTAAAGCAAAGAGAAGCACCAAAGTTAAATTACTTTTTCTCATGTTATTCACCTAAAACTGACATTATTTTCTCATAATCTATTGTACGTTTTCATAAAATTGTCAAACGATAATTTGTGGCTGGGTGCGATTAAAGTGAGACCTGGGGCAATCTTAAATAACCTCAGTTCGGAATAATAGAGAGGCATGGCATCTCCACCCACTGTCATGCCGGAAGCTAGAAAATAGCATCGAGCGTAAGCGAGTGCCCTATTTTCTTGCTGTC
>JBAWWF010000011.1:0-12994 GCA_037146895.1 Alphaproteobacteria bacterium
GCTGGAGTATACAATAAAATCAGCAAGGGAAAAACAGAAACTTTTAAATTATTTTTGTCAAACAGCAGGTGAGCATGTAGGTTGACTCATAAAAGTTACCCTTTCATGAAATGCGAAGCTGCTGAAAACCTATGGTTTGCTGCGCAGAAAAATCAGCCTTACATCATGTGAACCCGTACAAAAGCATTTACTTCTATTTTTGAGAAGGTGTGTCCTTAGATGGAGGATTGGGCTGAAGGCCAGCTGCCGTTAAAATCGCGTCACTGGTTTGCGTGATAAATTCTCTCACAGGGCTCAAGCAATCAATTCATTCCAAATTAATAAGTTTCTACCCCCGTCTGGTTCCAGTTAACTACTTTGTTTTGGATCGCACCCTCCTTCATGAAACTTTCCAAAGTATACCCGAGGTATACCCGAAGAAACTTTTCTCATCTCGGTTCCTGCTCAAACCCTTGATTTTGCTGGTGCTGAAGAGAGGAATCGAACCTCCGACCTACTGATTACGAATCAGTTGCTCTACCAACTGAGCTACTTCAGCATCTTGAACAATCTAACCATTACTACGCTTTCCGTCAACTTCCGAATCATTACTCATAATCTTTCTCCTTATCATCGATGGCAGCCTGCCAGGCTTTGCGACCATAATAGATACCAGTGATTGTCGTTAACAGAGCAGCGATCCATAACAATACGGATCCCAGCAAGACAAGTGCGTGGCCAAATGGTGCAACGTCTCCTAGCAGAAGTATACCCAGAGCTAGCATCTGCACTGATGTTTTCCATTTAGCCATATTGCTAACCTCCAGCGTCAAATTGTAATGGCTGGTAAATTCACGCAATCCAGAAACCAAAATCTCTCGCCAAATGATGATAACAGCAGGAATAAAAGTAATTCCCTGGATACGACCAAAACTAGCGAGCAAGAAGAGAGTCGAGATGACTAACAATTTGTCGGCTATAGGATCAAGTAATTGCCCCACGCGCGAAGTTTGCGCCCAAAGACGCGCTAAATAGCCATCAAAAAAGTCGGTAAGACAAGCTAAGAAAAATACAATAGCCGCTAACCAACGATTAAATGGGCTATCGTGGAAAAATGCGATGATGACAATAGGTATTAAAGCAATACGCAGCAGAGTCAATACGTTTGGCAGGCTTAAGACCATAAAGTTCCCTCAGTGGTGGCGTCTAGACCCCAGCCTTCATTGTGGCAGGGTTTATCTATCATGAAAATATGCATAGATTTTTTTTGCAATAGATTTGTTGATCCCAGGAACTTTTTCTAGATCAGCTGTTGCAGCACTGCTCGCAGCCTTTGCTGAACCAAAGTGTAAAAGCAGTGCTTTCTTGCGTTGCGGACCAACTCCTGGAATATCATCTAACAACGATTTAACGAGTTGTTTTTGGCGCGCCTTCCTGTGTGTTCCAATGGCAAAGCGATGCGCTTCATCGCGTAAACGCTGGAGGAAATGCAAAACAGGAGAGTTCGGAGGAAACGTTATTGCGTCTTGATCTGGTCCTTGCCCTTCTTGCTTGGGAAGGTAGAAACGCTCCTGCCCAGCATTGCGGTTAGGTCCTTTGGCTATCCCAATTACCGAAACCCCTTCTATATCAAGCTCTTTTATGGCTTGGGCCACGCTCGCTATCTGTCCTTTGCCGCCGTCAATCAGTATCAGGTTTGGCAAGGGCCAAGCTTCCTCTCCTGCTCTGGCGAACCGACGCCTTAAAACCTCGCGCATCATCGCACAATCATCCCTCGTGTCAAGCTCGAGGACAGGCCGCCCTGCGCTAACGTTTGCCAAAGAAAACTTGCGATAGGATTTACGATCAAACCCCTGAGGCGTTGCCACAATCATCACGCCATAAGGATTACTCCCTTGAAGATGGCTGTTATCATAGACTTCTATGCGTTCTGGTGTGCAGGGAAGCGCAAACGCGCTTTGCACAAGGGCTATTGCCTGGTCAAAGTTGTTTTGCTCCATAAGTTGACGGCGGATAGCAGCCTTAGCGTTATCGAGAGTCTGCGTGATGAGCTCTTTCTTTGTTCCCTGTTGCGGCGTTTGTATCGTCAGAGATGATAGCTGATGCTGTTTTTTTAATGCGTCTATAGTTAACGCTTTTTCAGGAATATCGTGGCTGAGCAAGATTAGCGACGGCGGCAAATGTTCTTGATAAAATTGCATAATAAAGGCCGCTAAGTTTTCTGGAGGGCTGCTGTCCTGATGATGCGCCAAAAAGAAAGATTCTGTCCCATAATTAGTGCCATTACGAAAGAAGAAAACCTGGACGCAAGAGAGTCCTGCTTCTTGAACGAGTCCAAGAACGTCTGCATCCTTGAACCCTTGGATATGTATGCGTTGGCGCGCTTGAACCTTTCTCAATAAGCGCAAACGATCACGTAAAATTGCGGCTTCCTCATAAGCTTGTGCCGCACTCGCATCTTGCATTGCCAGGGCTAGTTGTTGCTGTAGTGCAATAGTTTCTCCGCGAAAAAACGCAATCACTTGATTGACTTGTTTAGCGTAATCACTTAGCGAAACTTTATCGACACAAGGCGCAGTGCAACGTTTGATATAGTATTGGAGGCACGGACGCTCTCTATTGGCAAAAAAACTATCGCTACAGGACCGTAAACGAAAAATCTTGTAAAGAATGGTGAGCGTCTCGTCAACGCTTGAACTACTGGCAAATGGTCCAAAGTAAAGAGTTTGCGGGTCTTTAGGTCCACGGTGCTTTCCCAAGCCAGGAAAGGCGTGGTCTTTGGTAATGAAAATATAGGGGAAGGATTTATCGTCCTTCAGTAAGATATTATAGCGCGGACGCCAGCGTTTAATGAAATTGCTCTCTAGGAGTAAAGCTTCTGTCTCCGTATGTGTCTCAACAACTGTGATTTGATCTACCTCAGCAACCATGCGTTGCAATCGGTGAGGCAGTCTGGAAACTTGAGCATACGAAACTACGCGATGCTTTAGCCGGCGTGCTTTGCCAACATAAATGATTTCTCCCTTAGCATTGATGAGGCGATAGACTCCAGGGTGACTCGACAAAGTCTTTGCAGTTGCACGGATAATTGAAGCACCGCGCTCAAGAGAACCGACCAAACCTTCACTGTTATCATCATGTGTCATTACGCATTATACCAATTCTAGAGCAGGGCTTTTAGTTAAAATTAACCATTTATTAAGTTTTCCACGGAACCTGTGGAAAACTCTGTGGAGAAGATGTGATGTTGCGGGTCAATGAGTTGTAAAATTTGGCTTGAGCACCATATGCTCGTTCTTTAGGCTCATGCTGAACACCTTGATTTTAAAGGGTTTATCATGATGGCTTGACGATGTAAAGGTTTGATGTTAACGCGAAGAACTCTGTAGGTTAGGTTGTGAAAAAGTTATTTTTTTCAATCTTTATTTTCTCTTTATTTCTCAGGCCTTTAGGATGGTGGTCGCAACAGGGATTGAACCTGTGACCCCTACGATGTCAACGTAGTGCTCTACCGCTGAGCTATGCGACCCTTTAAGACTTAGGTTCATACATACACAGATTGCAGCCAAAAAACAAGAGACTGACTTCTCATAATGCATTTGTGTATTCGTTAAAAATTTACTATAATTTTATATAGTTATTGCTTGATAGGTTAGAAAAATGTTCCGTAAGCTCAATGCTAGTGGGGCGGCTCTTGTTGAGTTTGCTATGGTTGCGCCTGTGTTTTTTGCGATTATGTTCTTTGTCTTTGAGTTTGGTGTAATTATGTTCATTCAGCTCAATTTACAGCAAGGGCTTGATGCAGGGGTTCGCTTAGGTGCTGTTTCTCCAGCAACGGTTCAAAGCGCAATACTTCAGCAAATGCAGGGTTTTGCTGATCCTTCACTGGTAACTGTTACGATCCAGTCTTACTCATCTTTTGCAGCAATGAATAGCTACAACCCCAATACTTTTAATCCAGGGACGCCAGGAACGGGAAGCGAGGGCGACGTTGTTCTTTATCAAGCGAAGTACACTTATAAAGCGATAACGCCTGTGGTTACAAGCTTTTTGGGCTCTACCGTTGTTTTAACGGCTATGACTGTATCTAAGAATGAGGTTCCTGTTTGATGACTATTTTTGGTAAAAAGGCGACTGCTCTTATTGAATTCGCTTTAGTGGTGCCAGTTTTGATGCTGATTTTAACTGCTGGGTATGAATCCTTTCAGTATGTAAATCTCAATACCAGACTTAATACTATTGCCTCTAAGGTGGCAAACTGGGTCAGTTCTGACATTACAATGGCCAATATTCAAGATTGCTTCATCGGAGCCCGGCTTTTAGGCCAAGCAGATGATTTTGCAAAAAATGGAACAGTAGTTGTCTCGGGAATAAGCGCTAGTAAGTCAGGTGCTAATCCAGTGCTTGCTTGGCAAGTCAAAAATAGTGCCACTAGCTCTATTGTAGTGAAGCGTAATGATCAATCTGTAACTAGCGCGCCTTTTGCTTTAGCAGCTCAACCGCAAACTATTGTTGTAGAAGTAACTTATAACTATGTGCCGTTTTTTAGTTCGTTATCTGGTGTTTTCCCATCAATAACCTTGTATAAGACAGCGCAAACTGTGCCACAAAACACGTCGCAATTTAATTCTTTTTAAGAGTAAAATCCATGAAAAAAAACTCGAGTATTTCAGCCATAATACATCGCGGGTTTGGTTGCCAGAAGGGAGCCATAATTGTTATGACGGCGTTCATGCTGCTTCCATTGCTTATTTTGCTGGGTGTGGTCGTTGATGGCGGTTTAGGTATGCTAAGTCAGCGCAAGCTCCAGAATGCTGTCGAGGCCGCGGCACAAGCGGGGGTATTGTCTGGAACTCAAGATTTAACCAAAGTTACAACAGCTGTGCAGGGAATCTATATAACCAATACAGGAAGCTTGAAAGGTATCAGCGTCCCTACGGTTAGAATTGGTGGTAATATTCTAACCGTTAGCGCGACGATTATTGTGCCAACCACGTTTATGCAATTAGGCGGCGTGCACTCTGTAACATACACAGCCACAGCATCTATTCCTTTTATTCCTCCCACAGAAGTTGCCATTGCTATGGATGCATCATTGGCAAGTTCTAGCAATGGATTTTTGCGCAATTCAAGCACTGGATTGATTAGTTTTTTAAATAACCTACCCGCACTTAGCATGGTTAGCGTTGCGCCTTTTGCAACAGAGATTCGCTTTGATCCCGCAACGACAATCTCTTCAGCATTACCGATTAATTTGAGTTCGCAAGCTAGCGATGAGCGCGCAACACCAGCTTTTTTCGCAATCAGTCCAAACTACACATGGAACCTGCAATCTTATAACTCTGTATACAATTATTTTTACGGAGCGGCTTTTCCCATTCTCACGACTTACTACCCACTTTCTGGTACTTGTCCAGGTGGATATTCATCATGCAACATTCTATATCCAGCATATTGTAGCGTAGGTAAGCAGTCGTGCTCTTCGCGTTACACTTATGTCCAATCTAATATGATAGGTATCTTGCCATTAACTGCAAATAGCACGATATTGACTAGTTATTTACAAAATCTTGCGAACTTTACAGGTGGAAGCAATGGGTTCTGGGGCAGCCTTATGGTTTGGGGTTGGCGGACAATTGCGCCGGAATGGACATATTTTTTCCAGACGAATAGCGGTGCTACAGATACAGTGCGGACAACGGGTACATTTCCAGCAGCATATGGATCGGCAACTAAGCACCTAGTATTAATGGTTTACGGTAATAACTATTGGAGCGATCCTGCAACCATAGGGCAGTATTTTACAGCAAGGTGCGGTTCGGCAATTCCACAACAAAAATGGAAGATGACTGCTTATGGTGTTTTCCCACTGACGACAGATTATGTCGGCACGGCTAATGATGGCACTTGTGACAATTATAATTATGGCCTTATCGATTCTTTCTTTGGTCTTAACCTATCGAGCGGTGATTTCCTAGCGAATACCACGGCAGCAAACTATGGAAGCTCGGTACTCACAGCAGTTAGTGCTAAAGCATCACGCATCTGTGCCAATATCAAGGCACAAAACATTAATATCTTTGTTGTTACAACCAAAAGTAGCGGGAGCAGTAACTTTTCCACCTGCGCTACCAATTCTAGTTATTTCTATCAAACAGATGGCTCGGCAAGTCAAATTGCTACGGCACTGACGAGCATTGCTAAGAAGATAACCACATTAGCTGCCGCAGCGCGGTAAGGATAGGGTTAACCTCTCTGCGGGATCGTTGCATAGTTTTTCTGCTCCATTGTCAATATTCGTAATCTGCCCTAATCTGTTCGATGAGTAGTTACATGAATAGTGCCATGAGAACACAATGAAACAAGCTGTTGCCAAGTGGATGGTCCTAAGTGCCATCATTCTTATGGATATTTTGGTCGGGATGGAATTTGATCTCTTTGTTCCAAGTTTTCCTGAGCTGCAAAGTCAGTTTGGTCTGTCTCCATTTTGGGTTGAAGCGTTATTATCAGCCAATTTTGCAGGATATTGTTTGAGTCTGTTCTTTGTTGGGAGTCTGGCCGATCATTATGGTCGCAAGCCCATCATCTTGCTTGGCCTTGTGATGTTTCTCATGGGCAGCACCATGTGTTTGTGGGCACCATCTTATGAATTTCTTCTCATAGGTCGCTTTCTCCAGGGTGTGGGTATTGCAGCGCCCGCAATCTTAAGTTTTCTCATTATTGCTGATGCTTATCCCATTAAACAACAGCAATTCTACATGGCGATGCTGAATGGTGTCATGAACGTCTCTGTAGGTGCAGCACCTGTGCTTGGAAGCTATATAACCCTTTATTTCCATTGGCAGGGTAATTTTATGACCCTTTTGCTTTTAGGGGTGATAACGCTAGTGATGACCGTGTTTTTTATCCCGAATTATAAGCTGCCCAAACAGAAGGAGTCTCTATCGTTGCGGGGATACGTACCATTGTTCCAATCAAAACCTCTGGTACTTTTGATTGCGCATATTGTCTTTAGCTTTGTTCCTTATTGGGTCTTTGTTGGTATGGCTCCTTTACTCTACATGGAAGACTTAGGCGTACCCCTTGCTCATTTTGGATATTATCAGGGAGCGTTAGCCCTTGTATTTGGCCTGGGTTCTATTCTCTGCGGTTTTATGGTGAATCACTATGACCAGAAGAAAATGCTCGCTCTTTCTACTCAAATCCTCATCGTTGGATTTATCAGTGTGGCTTTGGTCGCAGTCTCGAATACTCTCAACCCTTTGTTGATTACATTTGCCTTTCTTATTTTCATCGTCGGCGCGATTATTCCAGGCACCATCCTCGGTCCCTTGTGTTTGAACTTTATGCCTCAGGCCAAGGGGCGAGTATCCTCCATTCTTCAAGGGGGTCGCCTTATCTTTACAATTCTTAGTCTGCAGGTCGCGGGCTATTTTTATCAGGGAACATTTCAAAATATCGGAATTATTATCGCTGGCTTCATCTTTATGACGGTGATTACGTTGTTTTTTGTCATTAAAAACCAAGAGCTTATGAAATTATCACATGGGTAATAATGGTTCCGTTTTTGTGCTTTTTAAATTGCTTCGGGCCATCTTTTTTTGAGATAGGTCGATTTTCCAGTTTTGCGTACTCCCCAAATAAATGCTGAATAATTGTCAGGCAAATCCAGTTCTAATGCGCGTTCAATATGATGCATAAAATTGTTCTATTCCCTATAAGTTGTCTTTTCAAGGAATAGTGCGCATAGAGCAAAGCCACCAATTTGCAGGGGGAACTCTGATTAATGCTGGCTTCTGAGAACATCAAATAGATGGGATAGGGGCGGCCCTAGAATAACTAACAGCAAGCTGGGCAACATAAATAGCACCAGTGGGATTGCCACAGTCGATGGCAGTCTGGCTGCGGTTATTTCTGCTGTTTGAAGACGCCGCCGCCGCTCTTCTTTCGATAAAAGAGTTAGTGCTTGTAAGATAGGGGTTCCTTGTTGAAAGGATTGCGATATAACGGTTGTGAAATCCTTGATAGTCCTTGTTGGTACGCGGATATTGAGGTTAATCAAGGCTTGTTTACGGTTAAGTAAGATGGTTAGTTCTTTGCGAGTGGTTTCTAGCTCATGGGCAACCCCTTTATTGAATCTGCCCATTTCTCTAGAAACACGCTCAAGGGATTTCGTGAAATTCATGCCAGCACCAACACAGACAATGATAAGGTCGACAGCTTGGATAAAGCCCGTATCAATGATGCGCAGGCGCTTTTTAACACTACGATTCAGGATGATATTGATAGCAAACCATCCTAGAACAAGAGCACCGCCTGCTATCATTAATCTTGTGAAATGTGAGGGTGTGGTCCTATTCATGATATACATAGAGAAATCAATAGCTAGAGCCATGAAAAATAATTTACTGGCACTATATATCCACAACGCCCTGTTGGACATCCATCCTGCCTGGTTAAATTTAAGTACGATTTCATCCTCTTTAAGGAAAGGGATCTTACGAATAAGACCAACTAGCTGTCCAACAAGAGAGAGGCTACCATACTTTGTGATTGTAGGTTTGAAGGCTACTTGATGTACTTTAGTTGGCGTATCTTGCCGCTTTTCCACAATGGATCTAAGTCGCTTATCCAGCCGATTTCGTGTCAGAAACATCTTGCTGCAAAAAAAGATCGCCAGGGACGTTACTACCCATAAAACAAAGACTAAAAAACCGATAACTATAAGATCAACGATGCTAGTCATGCCGTGCTTTCTTTATTATCAACAGTGTTAATTGAATAATGAAGCAAAAGTATTACTAAAATACTAAAATTCTCGAAAGACGTCTCCAAATTATGGTGGAAGAACTTCCATTCGACGCGCACAGAATAAAAGCTTGGGCCTTTTGCATGACAGTTCTCTCGGGCGCATGGAGCCTGCAAGATCATGGCACAATACCAAAACTGATAATCGAAGTCGCAACAGCCCTGGATCAAATAAAGATTTGAAATGTGCATGGAAAATAGCGCCTCACATTTTCGGTCAAATTTTGTTTACGAAGCCCTGCCAGTTTATCTACGATAACCTTAGGGGTTGATAGGGAGTAATGGGTATGGTCAATAGAGAAGAGAAAATTGATATGCACTCATTGAATGAGAGCACACAACAATTAGAAGTGCTAGAAAGTGAAGATAAATCAACCCAAGAGTTGCCCCCACGCACTCTTAATCCTAAAGTTATTGCGCGCGTACTCTATAAAAAGCCAGTGAAAGTAGAATATGGATTTTGTGGGATGTGCGATAGTAGTCTTCGGAATGAATGGGTATTAGGTAAAAAAAGACCTCAGTGTGAATTACGCCATCTTGCTGATGTTGGCACTTTGCGCATCAGCGAAGTTGACATACTCATCAATGCATTAGAAAGTGGTGAGCTTGATGATTTTTGGATAGATGGATCTCATATTCAGGATGCTGATTTGCTTGCTAAATCTGACACTCAAAAAAGTTTTATAGACACAATAATATTGTCATTGCACAGAATTTTCATATTAATCTGTTGGTTTTTAGAAGGTCTGTCTCTATTTGCTGCTAAGCATAATTGGCACCGTAGTAGAAAGGGGAATATGTACAACCCAACCATTGGGGTTACAGTATATCGTTGGCGGGATTATTGGAAAATTGCAAGGGACGGCGAGTATTTTGGGACATTTGATACTCGAAGAGAAGCTATGGATGTTGTGTTTGAAATATGGTTAAAAGAAAGAGAGCAAGGTAAAAGAATTGGTACTCGTGAAGGGCTATCCATGTTGATGTGGTTAGTCTTTATAGGGGGCTTTCTTTATTGTTTTTTCACGAGCTGGAATGAACGAAATGAATCCTTTGACAAAGCGTGGGACAAAAGATCGGCTGATTTTCAAAGAGAAACACAACGCTTTAATGAAGATATGGAGGAAAGCCCCGAAAAATTGAGCGAAAAGTTTGATGCCTTGTCAAAACAGAATAAAGATAAAGAAGATATGGAGGAAAACTCTACTGATTTTCAGAGGATGGGACAACGGCTCATGAAAAGGTTGCATGAAGGTATGGAGGAAAGCCCCGAAAAATCTAGCGAAAATGATGCTTGGTCAAAACAGATAGAAGAACGTATGAATGCCACGGCCCAAAGACAACAAAGCTCAGAAAAATAAGCAAAATAGCTCGCTAAAATTGTTGGTGGTGGATTATGGGAAAATTACCCTATTGCCAAAACCGTTTTTAAAATACTAATTTATGAGCAGTTGTGTGAGATGGTGTTTCTCAACCCGACTTAGATAGGAGTAGGAGGTGAGATGAGAGTCTTTTTAAAGCCTATATTATTTTTGCTACTTATAGCTCTTTCAAATTATTCTTTAGGTAATGTGGCGCCTTTTGGCCTGGAACTAAACAAAGCAACGATGAAGGATCTTGAGTCAAAGTATGACATTTTAAAGAAAAGCAAAAAAAAAGATAACGTAACATTCGCTGCAATTTCTCCCAGGTTGCTTGCCTTAAAAGACCTCAAAGAGGCTTCGTTTGTCTTTGATGGTCGAGATGTTTTGCAGGCCGTTATACTGAAAATGGGTAAGTATAAATTTAACGAGATGTATGACATACTTTCTGAAAAATATCAGCTAACCAGAAAAGATATTCCTTTTATTGGTGATAAAGTTGCTTATTTCTCACAAGATGATAGTAAGATTATTTTAGAGGCACCTCACATGAGCTTTGATTTAGAGGTAACTTATGTAACTAACGCCTTCCTTAAGGAATCTAATGACAAACAAAAAGATCAAAAAAAAAGCGATTTAGATGCTAAGAAGGCCGCATTTTGAAGGTTTAGAAATGGCAAAATGCCATGACTGAAACACTTCCCATTCTCTATTCATTCCGACGTTGTCCTTATGCAATGCGAGCGAGATTAGCGCTTTACACAGCCAAGATTTCTCATGAGCATCGGGAAGTTGATTTAAAGCACAAGCCGCCACAGATGCTTGCCATCTCCCCCAAAGGTACCGTCCCAGTACTTCAATTGGCGGATACAACGGTTCTCGAGCAAAGTTTGGATATAATGAAATGGGCCCTAAAAGACCATCATTTATCTGAAAAAGATGCACAATTGATTACAGAAAATGACACAACATTTAAGCATGCCTTAGACCGTTATAAATACCCTGGCCGTTATCCCGATGAAACAGGGGCGAATTATCGGGAGTTTTGCAGGGTGTTTCTAGATAAGCTGGAAGCCCTGCTCAATCCCTTCTTAACAGGGACGACAGTTACAATTTTAGATATGGCGATCTTTCCGTTTATTCGGCAATTTGCCCAAGTAGACCCAAAATGGTTTGAGGAACAAGACTACCAGCGCTTGAAAGAGTGGTTAAATTCATTAGCCTCCAGTCCGTTGTTTGAGCAAATCATGCAGGAATACCCCATCTGGTCGAGTGGCAATGCACCAACGTTGGTTGTTTTTTAAGACTAAAGCTGAACGGACTGCCAATTTAAAAGGGAGATTAGTTATGCTTAAATGTGGGAGTTTAGATAGAAGTGAGACCAATTAACGTGGGAAATGGCTTAGAATAAGCCTACTTCTGGATTTGTCCTTGGCAAGCAATATCGATTTTAAAAGTCACGATTGTCAAGGTCTTGAGCGAAGCGTGCCTTGACAAAAGTGGCTGAAAACCTATGGTTTGCTGCGCAGACATATCATGTGCTACTGACACTCTTTTACGAACTTCTTGAATATTGTGAGGAATCATAGTACGCTAAAGCATGTTTATTGCTTCTCAAGTCCTTCTTAGATCACGTTGTATCATTAGGGTAGGTGTGCGACAGGTATGAGTATCCACACCTTCCATCCTGAGATTTTGCGTGAATATGACATTCGTGGTCACTTTGGCAAAACACTAACCGAGGCAGATGCCTTTGAAGTCGGCAACCGCTTTGCGCAAAAGCTTGCTTACCGAGCGCATGTTTGCATTGCCCGTGATGGTCGTTTTAGTTCACCGCTGCTCCTTGAGGCACTACGCCAGGGGCTTTGCCAACAAGGCTGTCGCGTCACAGATATCGGAATTGGCCCAACGCCGATGCTCTATTTTGCCGTAGAGCACCTAAATGCTGATGCTGGAGTTATGGTCACCGGATCCCACAATCCATCGGACGAGAACGGCCTCAAGTTTGCCCTTAAAGATGGCCTATTTTATGGTGACGACATTCGAGCATTCAATACCACACCGACTGCCGCACCAGTAGAGCATCCTGGCACAACGGAAGAGTGCGACCTGCAAGGGATTTACGTACAACGATTGCTCAAAGATTATCGCCATGGCAAGCGGCCCCTCAACATCGTATGGGATCCTGGCCATGGAGCTGCTGCTGATGTGATTGCGGCCCTGCTTCCTCAATTACAGGGGAACCACACGCTGATTAATGGTGTCATCGATGGAAGCTTTCCGGCGCACCATCCCGATCCAACGATACCAGAAAACCTTGAGCAGCTTATCGCTGAGGTGAAAGGCCGCGGAGCCGATCTTGGCATTGCCTTCGATGGGGATGGCGACCGCTTGGGTGTTGTTGATAGCCAAGGGCGCATCCTGTGGGGCGACCAAATGATGGTTTTTTTCGCACAGGACGTTTTAGCCCGATATCCTGGTGCAACCATTATCGCTGATGTCAAAGCAAGCCAGTTGTTGTTCGATGAGATAGCCAGACTCAAAGGCAATCCTGTCATGGCGCCAACGGGGCATTCCGTCATTAAAGCTGCTATGGCTGAAACCGGTGCCTTGCTCGCTGGTGAAATGAGCGGTCACATGTTTTTTGCTGATGAGTACTATGGTTTTGACGATGCTGTATACGCAGCATTGCGGTTTCTGCGCTTCTTGCAGGATCAGGATCATTCCCTAGATCAGCTGTATGATAACCTGGTACACCATTTCAGCACCCCAGAGATCCGCATTCCTTGTGAGGATCATAAAAAATTTGCCCTTGTTGAAAGGATAAAGCAACAGCTACATGGTCA
>JBAWWF010000012.1:0-12794 GCA_037146895.1 Alphaproteobacteria bacterium
GACCTATTCTGTGGCCCCTGGATCGCTTCGCAAGGGCTCGCGATGACGGATGGTGTCAGTGGAAATGGCCCCCTCCGCCATGGCTACTTGCCACGACGGAGAGTCCCTTAATCGTTTCGTACCATGGTGCGTCAGTCCACTTGAATAAACTTACGTGTATTAGAACTTGGGCAGCAATGTAAACAAAGTGTCATCCAGCGACAGGAGGGTTATAATAAAGAGTGCCCAAACTGTTATCAAATGCTATAAAGTCCCCAAGCAGCTTTGTAAATAATGTCGTATTGCCTGTGGCCGCAACGTCCGATAAAATAGCAGTCTCTATCTTGTTTATCACCATTCCCAGTGGAGTATTTGCAGTGGGCAGAACTGCACCAAGCCTTCCCCCGACAACTTGATTCAGAGATTCATCAGACAAAATCATCATACTATTGAATTTTCCCATTTTAACCTCCTACATATTGCACTTTCGATAAGCGCACTATACGCTCATCTGGTAAGTAAAATATAATTAAAATTTTAGATTTCAAGTGCATCCGTCATATTGCAAACAATTTCCTTTGTGCACCAGCTTTCAAAAAAATGGACTCCCCGCCACGGCGTCTAAAAGCACCGTGGCGGAGAGTCCTTTAATCGTGCCGTGTCTGTGCATCAGTCTACTAGAAAAGTCTCACGTCCTCACTAACCGACGGTTAAGCCACTAGACGAGGGGCGATCACCACAATACCATATTTTTCATCCTCATCATCCCTATCACGACGATGAATCTTCTTGAACTTACGGCCGTCGTCCCTATCATGATCCTTGTCTTCACCTTCTCCGCCACCGCCACCACCGCCACCTATCGCAAGCCCACCAACAACTTGACGCAAAGAATCATCAGTCAAAATCATCATACTATTGAATTTTCCCATTTTAGCCTCCTATCCTATATATTGCGTTATCAGATAAGCGCCCCATACGCTCATCTGGTAAGTAAAATATAATTAAAATTTTAGATTTCAAGTGTTGGTAAAAATTAGTACCGCCTCAGGTAGCAACTGACCTATTCTGTGGCCCCTGGATCGCTTCGCAAGGGCTCGCGATGACGGATGGTGGAATACCGAAGCCCCAATCCGTCATCGCGAGCCCTTGCGAAGCGATCCAGAAAAGCTAGCCCAGGATTCGAAAAGTGCAGGGTTTTTTAGTACCTGGGCAGTTACTAAAATTAACATCATCTTAAGTACTCTTGTGCTGAAATAATTATTGAAACTTGTCTCATAACGAGGACTGAGCTAGCTGATGGATAGCGAGGCAGAAAACAAAATTAAATTTCGGCAACAAGCCTTGCAACATCGCTATGCTGACGATACTGCAACAGCAGCTATTCCGGTATTTCGTTACTACAGTGCGCCGTTGTTGGCGGTTCTCAGTTTGGTATGTAGTGGTGCGGTTATGTGGGGCTTCTTTGGATCGATTCCGACTTGGATCCAGGGTGAGGGCATATTGTTGCCACTTAACCATTCGGTTCAAGGTGTTATCAGCCCAGACGGCCCAGGCGTTGTGATCGCACTTCACAACAAGCCAGGAGACACTGTAAAGCAGGGAGACATCATATTTACTTTAGACAAACCAAGTATCCGAGAATCTATAATTGTCTTGGGTTACAAATTAAAAAACACTCAAGATATATATGCAAAAATGCAGGAGGATGCCAAAAAAGACAATGCTGAGCGAGCGGCTCAAATTGCCACACAAAATGAGAAACTAAAGAAAGCGATCGAAGTTGAAACTGAATTTCAAAAAAATTCTGAAGATTTATTGAAGATAAAAAAAGGACTTCAGGATAAACACCTTATCACTAACAGTGAAATTTTAGCGCAACGGCAGAATACATTGAGCTCTATGCGTCAAGTTGAAGAGGTACAGGGACGTATGCTAAACAACGAGCTTACTGTTACCCAATTACTCGATAGTTGGAACGACAAACTTAGAAATTTAGAACTACAGATACTGGTCATGCAAAATGATATTGAGGTCCAGCAAAAACAACTCGAACTTATGAAGGAGGTGAAAAGCCCGGCGAATGGCACTATTAATTACTTGCACAAAATCGTTGGCGACAACGTTATTGCTGGAGATACCTTGGCTACCATCCTGGAGCCATCTGAAACCTTAGAGGTTGTGTCATATGTTCCGGCAATAGATGCCGAGCTAATTGAAATAGGGCAGCGAGCACTAGTTTCGCCGACGATATACAAACAAGAGGAATACGGCAATATAGAAGGCACTGTCACGTTTATATCGGACTTGCCCACCTCGCCTCAAGAAATTATGACTACATATAAAAATGAAGACTTGGTCAAGCTTTTTACCAGCAGAGGACCTACTTTTAAAATTAAAATAAAGTTAACCGAAGATGCAACTTCACCAAATAAAATCAAGTGGACATCTTCTAGGGGGCCCAGCAGAAAGTTGTCACAAGGCACGTTAGTTCATGCACAAGTAAGCATTCGTGAACGAGCACCCATCAGCCTAATTATGCCAGCTGTGCGCAGTGTATTTGGGTTAGATAAATAACATCATGTGGTATTGGATCCAAAAAATAACCGGACGCATACTCTTCGCCTTTCAATTTTTGGGTTCGTTGACCTTCGGAATTCGCCCTCGGTCACGTATAAAAATACGCTCCTCGGTCTCATTCCTCGGTCGCCTGCCCAAATTCTTGAAATGCTTTGAGTATACCTACGTACGTACCCCAACCATGTTGCAGATGGAGGCTACCGAGTGTGGCGCGGTGGCCCTTGGTATGATTTTAGGGTACTTTAGGCACCATGTTCCCCTCGAAGAGTTGCGCAGCAGTTGCGGCATTTCTCGAAATGGCAGCAAAGCCTCACACATACTATCCGCAGCACGCTCGTATGGGCTAACGGCTCAAGGGCTAAACGTTCTTGATTGTGCTGATCTAAAAACGCTTGAGCCGCCCTTTATTGTCTTTTGGGATTTTAATCATTTCGTTGTCGTCGAGGGGTGGGATAACACCGCCTATTACATTAATGATCCGGCTCAAGGTCGCCGCAAAGTTTTCAAGCAAGAGTTTGAAGCTGCTTATACCGGAGTCATTTTATACTTTGAACCAGGCCCAGAATTTCGTTCCGAAGGGCGTCCCCCATCGATATGGAGTTACTTCAAAGAGATTATCCATCCGATCCGCAAAGAAATACTCTACATATTTTTTCTTAGTTTTTTAGCAATAGTACCTCAATTTCTCGCAGCTGGCTTCATCAAAGTTTTCATTGACGATATTTTGGTGCACAAGAGTGAGGATTGGCTAAGGCCTCTAATTCTCGTCATTGTCTTGACAGCAATCACGCAGGTCCTTCTCGGCTTACTGCAAGCAACTCATCAGTTGCGCTTGAACATTAGCATGGGCGTACGCAATGCCACGACTTTTTTGTGGCACATCCTATGTCTACCGTTGTCTTTCTTTTACAATCGCTTTGTGGGAGATATTATCAGCCGCGCTCAGGCCAACGAGCGAATCATCCACATAGCCTCGCAAGGAGTAGCCGCGGCACTAAGTAATCTAGTAACAGCGGTCTTAGTCTGGGCGATTCTTTTTATCATCAACCCACCATTAACGCTGATAGCAGCTGGCGGCTCCCTTGCTTATTTTGGAATTATCCTCTGGTATAAGTCTGATCTTGCGAGTCAGAGTTTCATGTATCAACAATCTTATAGTTTATTTTTCAGCCACAGTTTAAATGGACTGCGTATGGTTGAAGACATACAATCCAATGCTAGCGAAGGGAGTTTTTTAAAGAGATGGGGTCAGCTTTATGCGAAAAACTTAAGACTCTATCAAAATACGGCCGTTCTTGAAAATAAAGTCACAATTCTATCGCACATCACAGGCCGATTACTAACCATCGTTATGTTGGGAGTCGGTGTTTGGATGGTGCTTAATGGCCATCTCACCTTGGGAAGCCTGTTGGCGTTTCAACTGCTCTTAGATCACGCAAACAAACCTATAGCAGATTTGATGGGACAGCTATTAAACATACAAAAATTATATGGGGATTTTTTGCGCATTGGTGATACATTTCGTCATCCACCTGACCCCATACTCTTGAACAAGGACAGCTCCATTGATGTGACGACCCCCAAAACTTTGCATGTTGAAGGTATTACTTTTGGTTATGCCAAGACCGATCCGCCGCAAGTACAGCAAATATCTTTCTCCGTTAATCCACACGAACATGTTGCGATTGTCGGCGCAACTGGTAGCGGCAAGTCAACCATTGCTAATCTATTGGTTGGATTTTATCACCCTTGGGAGGGAGCTATAAAGCTCGATGAGCATTCTTTATTTAATCTTTCTGCTATAGAAAAAAGCAGCTTAATCGCTGTTATTGATACGGAAGGGCAGCTTTTTGACGGTACAGTTCGTGAAAACTTAACGCTAGGCCACCCCCATGAAACAAATTTAACCAGTAATTTAGAGGTGGCGATTTCTGATGCTTGCGCCGAAGGTATTGTTGAGCAACTCGGTGGTCTGGATGGAGTAATAACCGAGGGCGGCAGTAACCTTAGCCAGGGACAGCGGCAGCGCCTGGAAATCGCTCGCGCCCTTATCAGGCAGCCGCAAATCTTAATCCTTGATGAGGCGACATCAGGGCTTGATTCACAGACGGAAGCAACGATCCTGACTAATTTGCGCAAGCGCAAGTGCGCACTCATCCTCATTGCCCATCGCTTGAGCATAATACGTGACAGTGATAGGATTATCCTCATCCAGCAAGGCAAACTGATTGCTTCCGGTTCTCACCATGAGCTTATTGCTTCCTGCCCAGAATATGTCAAACTCATGAAAAGTGAGGCATAGAAAATGTCTGATATCCAAACATTTATCCCTCTACCTGCAGAAGTTGCGGCTTGCACCCTACATCCTATAGAAAACAATGTTGCGCCGGCAGTTGAAAACTATACATTTTTTATCTGCCAAAAAATTTTTAAGAGCCAGGGGATTGTTTGGACTCCTTCAGGAAACGTTTCTTTTAGTGGGCTCTTCGAAAATACCTTTCCCAGAATATATCAAGATGCCCACCTTATAGCACAACCGTTAAATCTTCCCGAGATGTGGTGGCAAGAGGATCTGGGGCCACTGCTAGCGCTTGACTCCGATGGGGTGCCTTGTGCATTGCTACCGTATTCAAAAAACTGGTCAAAGGGCGACGTAAATGGTGGTTACACGATTGTGCGCCCCGATGGAGCAACCGTAAATGTCTTGAACGAGGAAAATGCCAAACAATTTGTGCACATATGGCGTTTCATTCCACAATTTCTTGATACGCCCTTAACATTGCTTTCTATAATCAAATTAATCCACAAAGGTATCCAAAAGGATTGGCTCCGCTGGATTAGCTTGCAGATAATCATCACATTCTTGGGATTAGGGGTCTCTTATTTAAGTGCTGCCATTTTTAACACGGCTGTTCCACTGGCGAGTCTTGGAATCCTACAACAAATTTTATTATGGCTTGTACTGGCTTCAATCCTAGCTACAACCCTTGAATTTACCCAGATGACCGCTTTTTTAAGAATATCTGTAAAAGCTAATAGCACATTGCAATCAGCATTATGGGACCGCCTAGTGCGACTACCTTTAAGGTTTCATCGCAACTACTTGGTAGGCGATATGGTTAATCGGGCATTTGGTTTTAATAGCTTGCAACAATTAATAACATCCAATCTGGCGCAAAGTTGTCTCAGTTTCATATTCTCAATATTTTTCTTGGCAGTGCTTTTCTTTATGAGCAAGCATATTGCTCTATGGGCGTTTGGAGTCTCGTTAATCCTAGCCTTATCCATTGTTATGCGTATGCATCGCCAATTACGCTTTTCTCGCAGAATCCAAGATCTCGAAGGGCAAATCGTAGGTGTGTTGTTTCAATCATTTAAATCAATGTCAAAAATTAAATCAGCCAATGCGGAGAAAATGATTTTTAAACGCTGGGCCATTCTTTTTAATGAAAAAATGTCTTTGTTTTATAAAACCAACATTTACTTAATTATTATTCAGGCTTTGGAGAGGTTTTTGCCACCTATAGCTATGGGTGGGGTTTTTGCCATCGTCCTATATCAACAGATTGAGGTGGGCCGATTTATTTTTATTTTTTATATTTTTAATGGTTTTCTTTCAGGATTTGCGGAACTGTTGACTGCCGTTACCTCTGTTTTTATCTTTGTGCCGGTATATCGACGGCTCAAGCCCTTGATCAAAGAGCAGACCAGCTACAGCCACACTTACCAGGACTTGCCCATCCTAACGGGCGCGGTGTCCGTGAAAAATCTCAGCTTCCGCTACGCCCCACAAGGATTGTTGGTTTTAGACAACGTTTCCCTTACCATCCGCCCAGGGCAATTTATTGGCATTGTTGGCACATCGGGATCTGGCAAATCAACTTTGCTGAAATTGCTAATGGGGATTGAAAGTCTAGGGGTCGAGAAGTATCAAAGCGGCGAGATTCATTTTGATCACCACCCTCTGAATATGCAAACACTTCAGCCTTTGCGCCGACAAATGGGCGCCGTGCTCCAATCCTCGTCCTTGCAATCTGGCTCGATTATTCAAAATATAGGTAATTTTGGGCCGATTAACGAGGAAGAAGCGTGGGCCGCGCTCAAGTGGGTGCACTTGGACGAGGAAGTGATGTCCTGGCCCATGAAGTTAGATACATTTGTGGATGAAGATGGCCGTAGCTTATCTTTGGGACAGAGGCAACGCCTGCTGCTTGCCAAAGCGCTGTTCAAACGCCCGCGGCTGTTGATTTTTGATGAGGCTACCAGCGCATTGGATGAGCACACCCAGAGCTTGATTAAAAAGCACCTGGAATCGCTAGCGGTAACACGGATTTTTGTGGCGCACCGTCTTAGCACCCTGCGGCAAGCCGACCACATCTATTTGCTGGACCAAGGCCAAATCGCTGAACAGGGCACTTACGCGGAATTAAAGAAGCAAAAAGGAATATTTGCGCAGATGGCTAAACGACAAGAATTTTAGGTTACTCCAGCACCTCAGACAATCTTTCTATTTACTCCATCTAATGGAGTGCCGTCATCTTCCTTAACCTAAGGTGACGACACTCCCTTTTAAGTAAACCCACACAGTTTTTTATCTATGTTGCTACCGGTATACTTGGCAGCTTTCTATCTCGAATGTTGTCGTTACTAGTTTAAGAACTGCAGATACTTCAAGTGCTTTGCCCAATGCGGCTTGCTTCGGCATTTCTTTACCGTCCTTACCGTGGCCGGGGGCAAAATTAACATTCTTAGAAGAAGTGAAAGTTATTATTTCACACCCCGTACCATCATGACCCCCCACTACTTGTTCAAGAGCCATGTCATTTAAAATATTTAAGTTTTTCATGTCAACCTCCATATATAAACAAAGTTAGATGTTAAATATACTATATTAATAACAAGATAATTAATAATGTATTATAACATAACACATAGAACTTTTAAATCTAATTTCAATGTCTTTTGAGCGTACGCCCCCTCAGAGCAGGGAAGAGACCAACACCCTCATGGTAGCGGACAACTAATGTGCTAACTAAGGCGGACATCTTTACGTGCTATTGACATACCATGTTGATATTGTAGCTATAATTAAAATAATATTAAAATGCCAGATTAAAAAGACCGCTCAAGCAAAAATCTCCACACCGGTACAATGTTAATCTCCTGATTATTCATGTTAATTTGCCCCTCTTCATTGCGCGTGACAATTATGCCGGAGCTTAAACCAAGCTCAGTCATAGCTTCAGTTAGTGCCGCCACCTCTCTTTTTTTTGTTGCTTCATTGGCTATTGATTCACAAACCTGGATGAGGGTTTTTTGGCTCCCGTGCTGCACGATAAAATCTACCTCACGGCCACTTTTGGTTTTATAATAATAAACGAGCGGGAAGGCACGCCGCAGGCTCACGAACACGAGGTTTTCGAGTAATAGCCGAGAGTTCACCAAAATCCCTGACGATATTGATCTAACCAGAGCATGGTCGATGCAATAAATTTTCTTGGGAGCGGCCTGACTGCGGCTGAGAGAGGCGTCAAACACGCGCAGCGTAAATAGAAAGTACGTGTCTTCAAACCATTCCACATAAGCGGAAACGGACGATTTAGGTGCCTTATGCCCTAGTGATTGCAGATAGCCTGTGAGGCTATTGATGGAATAAAGAGAAGCCGGCGTATCAATTAATTTGTGTGCCAAATCCAGCAACGCTTTGGGGTGAGAAATATCGTGACGCTCAACCAAATCACGAAACAAAATAGCCTGCAAATATTCCTGATGGATTTTGATGCGCAAATCTTGACTTAGGCCCACAACCTCAGGAAATCCGCCGGTCTCCCAGTATCCTACAAAGGCGTTTTGGACGAGAAATTGCTTCTTTGTAGATAACGGCAGCGTGGCGTCAATGCCTTTGTAGTCTAGATATTCTAGAAACGAGAATGGGAACATTTCCCAACTTAAAGCTCTGCCCCGCATTTGCGTCGCAATTTCTTTTGAAAGCAAATGTGCAGAAGAGCCAGTGATGTAAATCTCGCAGTTTTCAGTTCTCTGCAAGCGTTCTACAAATGCTTCCCAGCCAGGGATCACTTGAATTTCATCAAAGAAACAATAGATTTTTTCGGTGTTTTTCTTGTTTGGATAAAGGGAAAAATACGCCTGTAGGATAAGTGCCAATCCTTCATGTTGCAGATTGTGCAGGCGATCATCAAAAAAGTTGAGGCAAAGGATATTTTCTCGCGAGACTCCTTGATCTAAAAGACTCTGCATTATTTGAGACATGTACGTCGATTTTCCACAACGACGCACACCAACACAGACTGTAGCTTTGCCTGGTACACTCTTAATGTACACCCGTCTGGGTACGCCAGTCTCTAAAGTGCTATCCATAAAATCCAAGATCAAAGTTTTTATTATTTCTAGCATTAAAAAATCCCTACATTTATACCTAACTGGCAATAAATATTACCACTAACCAGCAAAACTGGAAAGAAATATTACCACATGCCCGATGGTTACTAAAAATATTAATTTGTCTAGGTTCCCAAGTGTAGTACGGCTAAAATATCTTTATGTTTTATGGAAGCCTTATCGTCGCACTATTTCTGACCCTCACATCGGCAATCGCTAGCCAGCCACAGGCCTGGCAGATGGGATTGCAGTCGGCCGCAACTCCGGTGATGGAGAACATCGCCTATGTCCACAATATCCTGCTGGGGGTTATTTTTACCATCGGGTTTATGGTCATAGCATTGGTCGCCTATGCCGTATATCGTTTTCGCGAATCACGTAATCCAACACCGAGCAAACGCTCGCACCATACGCTTCTGGAGATTGTCTGGACACTAGTGCCCGCACTTATTCTAATTATGGTTGGTATTCCTTCCATCCGCATTCTTTACAAAAATGACAAGGCAGTCGAGCCGGAAATTACCATCAAAGCCATCGGCCACCAGTGGTATTGGTCCTATGAAATTAAGCACGGGGAAAAGCAGCTCTCCTTTGATAGTTATATGATTGAAACGCAGGACCTCAAGCCCGGGCAATTACGCAATCTTGAAGTTGACAATCGAGTTCTGGTGCCAAAAGATGCAACAGTGCAGCTGCTAACCACCTCAGCCGATGTGTTGCATAGCTTTGCCATTCCGTCCTTTGGGATTAAAAAAGATTCAGTACCAGGGCGAATTAACGAAACATGGTTTCGCGTTGCCAAAGAAGGTGTGTATTATGGGCAATGTTCTGAGTTGTGTGGTATTCGCCATGGGTTCATGCCAATTGTGGTTGAGGTAACCTCTCGTGATAAATATGAGCAATGGTTGCATGAGAAATTGAAGGTAAATAAATGACAGATCATGAAGTACATCCTCACGGCTGGCGGAGGTGGCTTTTATCAACCAACCATAAAGATATCGGGACACTGTACCTGATCTTTGCGGCGGTTGGCGGGATCCTCGGTGGTTTGCTATCGATGTTGATCCGCGCGCAGCTGATGTTTCCACAAGGTGCGGTTTTCGGCGGCGATCATCAACTTTACAATGTCATCATCTCGGCCCATGGTTTGCTGATGATCTTTTTTATGGTCATGCCAGCGTTGATCGGTGGTTTCGGCAATTGGTTTGTGCCGCTAATGATCGGCGCGCCCGACATGGCCTTCCCGCGCCTTAACAACGTCAGTTTTTGGCTTATGGTGCCGTCACTCATTCTGCTGATTCTTGCTGGTGTCGTCGGAACAGGAGCTGGTACAGGCTGGACCTTTTACCCACCTTTGAGCTCTTTGGTTGGTCATAGCGGCCCTGCTGTTGATTTCATGCTTCTAAGCATACACGTGGCAGGCGCGTCCTCCATCTTGGGGGCCATCAACTTTATTACCACTATTTTTAATATGCGTTGCCCAGGAATGGATTTGCACAAGATGCCATTGTTTGTGTGGGGAATGCTGATCACAGCATTTCTGCTTCTCTTATCGGTACCAGTTCTAGCTGGCGGTGTGACCATGCTGCTAACTGACCGCAACTTTGGTACCAGTTTTTTTGATCCTGCTGGCGGTGGTGATCCGGTCCTTTTCCAACACCTCTTCTGGTTCTTCGGGCATCCAGAGGTCTACATCATGATTCTGCCAGCATTTGGCATTGTTAGCCATGTCATCTCTACCTTTGCCCGCAAGCCAGTCTTTGGTTATCTGGGGATGGTTTATGCGATGATCAGCATTGGAGTGTTGGGGTTCGTTGTATGGGCACACCATATGTTTACGGTTGGTCTCAACGTTTCGGTACGCGCCTATTTCATGATTGCGAGTATGATTATTGCCGTCCCCACAGGGATTAAGGTTTTCAGCTGGATTGCCACAATGTGGGGTGGTTCTTTGCGTCTCAAAACGCCGATGCTCTTTGCCATTGGCTTTGTGGTGCTCTTTACAATGGGCGGGCTAACAGGCCTTGTCTTAGCCAATAGTGAGGTTGAGGTGGTACTGCATGATACGTATTATGTAGTGGCCCATTTTCATTATGTGCTATCGATGGGCGCGCTATTTGGCCTATTTGCCGGATTTTATTATTGGATTGGCAAGATGTCCGGCTATCAATACCAAGAATCTCTCGGTCAGTTTCATTTTTGGTTTACATTTATTGGTGTTAACATCTTGTTTTTCCCCATGCACTTTCTAGGACTTGCAGGTATGCCGCGGCGCATTCCTGACTATCCTGATGCCTTTGCGGGATGGAATTACGTTGTATCCATAGGTGGCTTTATTTCAGGAATTGCAGCGTTGTTTTTCTTCTACATTGTCTGGCGCATTTATCATGACAAAATACCATGCCCTAATAATCCTTGGGGAGAAGGAGCGCAAACACTTGAGTGGCAAGTCTCCTCGCCGCCACCTTTTCACACATTCTCAACTTTGCCAGTGATCCGTTAATAGATAAAAATTGCAATATATTTGTTGCAAAGAATCGAGCGCAAACATTATAATAAGGAAATATTACAGTAAAATATTATCTTGAAAGGTGCCTAAATGGTGTACCGTGCTCAATGAAAAGCAAAGAGAGATATCGCTAGAGCAAGGGGCAAGGATTCGCGCGTTAAGGAAAAAGTTGGGACTTACAAGAGCCCAGTTTAATCAAAAAACCGGCATAAGTGCTCACACCCTTAGGGCATGGGAGGTAGGAGAAATTAAACTCCATCCCTCAAAAGCACTTGTACTTTCTCACATGTTCGTCCTATTGTTTGGCTTGAAACCTGAAGAAGCTAGCGTTGATGTTTTACTGCATGGAACAAAGAAGCAACCAGACGGGTCGTAAGACTAGATCCTCGGGTCAAAGCCCGAGGATGACAGTAGGAGAGCCCGAGGATGACAGAGAGAGACTGTGCCTATGAGATGGCTACTGACTATGCTACTTGAGATACTGGGTCTTGCGGATACGAAGGTGTCTGTGATTTGCTTGGATACCAACCACGCTTACGCTCCAAACCTTCAAAATGCTTGATGCCGTAAAGAAACCCGATTCCGACTGGTAAAGATATGACCCAGATTCCATAATGACCAAACGCACTACTCAGATAAACTAAACCAAACGAGGTTACAGCGTATACCAATGCTCTGGATATGGACCATAACAAGCTTGCATAAGTAACTCGACGATAGAGCGGAAAATGACTCATAAACACAGCAGCTGATGGCATATCGTGGAATGCAGCCATTAGAATTAATGCCTGGATTATAAATAATTGGATGGCACTAGTCGCATTCATGATCAGGAACGGTATACATATCATCAACAAAAGTGCACCTACACCTCTTGCTTTAGTTATTTTTAGAGGATGAACGTAGTAACTTAAAAATGTTATAAAACTCCCAAAAAAAACAAAAGCCAAAGCCAAAAAGAAATTATGTTTGATAATATCTCCTGAAGAGTACCCAAAATTATTCTGAAGAATGGAATTAAAATAAAAATAGGCTAGATAGACAGTTAAAGGACCACCACACGATATAAAGAAGTATGACATTAATGTCTTCCCCTCTACTGGCTCTTTCCAAGTTGAATTAAATTCTGCTCCGTGAAGGGGATCGCATTCTATATTCGTCTCATGAATTTCTTTTTTTAGCCATTTTCTTTTCATCTCAAGAAAATCAGGGGTCTCACGAAGACGAGTCCTGGCAAACATACTAACAATCGCAATAGCAGCCCCAATCCAGAAAGCAATGCGCCAATTCGCACCATAAGATGTAACAAAAAAAGCAACACCGATAG
>JBAWWF010000013.1:0-12547 GCA_037146895.1 Alphaproteobacteria bacterium
GATATCGTTGGAAAAAGTAAAGAAAAAATTTAGGGGCAATTGCTCAAACGGTTACCATGAAGATTATTCTGCGACCAGCCGTTATGTTTCTGTTAGCTTTTTATGTATGACTATTAGGCTTTCCTTGTGAGGTAATAGCTGCTGATGATCCACAGGAAGCGAGTGCAGCGGCTGCGGCAGGGCCAGAAGAGTCCCTAGACGCAGTAATCAGATTGTCAGCAGCGGAAGCGCGGCCACAAGTAGCAAGAGAAGGAGAAGTAAAAGGAGAGGCCGAAGCCGCACCAGGGCAACCATTTCGATTTAAAATCGGGTTCGAGTTTCAGGAGCTTACTCATCTATTAAAAGGTGCGTCAGAGCGTTTTGATCTTCAGAAGAAGCCTATCTTTCAAGTGTCATGGAGAGGGAGAAAATTATGGCATCTTGAAATCGACAATGATGATATTGAGTTTGTTACGGTGCCGTTTGAAGACCATGATATGGAAGGAATTACTGTATGTATCGAGTCTATTAGTATTGCTTGTGATGTTTTAAAAAAATTATTTGCACAGAAAAATAATCAGATAACTTTTGGCGAGTGTTTACATGGTTTTAATAGCTTATCATCAGGCCAAGAAAGTATACTTAAGCGCGCCATATCAGGAGCAAGAATTGCTCTAGCAAAGGCAGAAGAAGCCAAAGCATTAATTGATCAATTACAAGTACAAATAAATACTGAAACGGCAACAATGAACATACTTAGTCCTGATTCAGAAGAAGGTAAAGCTCTTAAAAAGAAAATCTCAGAACTACAAGCAGAGATGGAAGAACCACATAGACTTGTGGCTGGGATACCACGATTAGAAGAAAACATAAATAGCGTAACATTGAAGTTAAATGGTGGGCAACATCCAGGGTTGTCGCAGGCGTTACAGGAACACCATTTTGAATTAATTGGCGATGTTCACAATTTACTCACTGATTGGAAGCTAAACATCCCCGCTGGTGAATGGAAACCAGTTTTTGCTCCACAAGTGACAATTCAACACCCCTTAGAGTACTCAATACCGTTAGTGATTAATTTATTCGGCACTCCAAGTGGTACAACTAAAAGCGAGGAAGCTATTTTGCCAGCACTTCCGTCTTTAACCAATATAAGCATAGAAGAATTAGTGTCACCGGGTTATCTCAATAAAGAGAATGGTCTACTATTTTTGCACGCCTTAACATGCGCAAGCATTCAGCGCGTTGAAAATTTTGCACAGTCTTTGCACGTAATCATGAATAATCTTGGGGAATATCAGCAAGTAGATCCAAAGGTGAATATGCATTTTCTCTCACGTCGTCCTTTTTCTAAAATGTGGACAGATATTAATAGAGAAAAAGAAGCAGAAGATAAGGAAGCGATAACCTTTGAGGATCTATATGCAGAAAGAATGTTAAGAGGAAATACGCTATTTAATAGTGACATATTTCCTAATTTTCAATTCGTAAATTATGCAGAAGAGTATCATGATGGAAATAATCGACTGAATTTTAGACGTTTATACGATTCTTTCCCTGCTGAAACAAAAAATATTGATTCAGCAGACACACCAGATATTCTTTTATATTTGTTGGAAAGAGGAATAATAACCACAGGCATGATTAGATATTTAGATCGCGGAATGTTTATGGATTATATGAACACTGCGATACGATCAGTGGACAACCCTAACGATACGTTACGTTATGAGTTTAATCCTCTTGCCGAAAATGTAATTGATGTAATTAGAAAATATGCAATTACTGTGGATGCCTTATCTCCCCCATGGTTCCTTTACAGCAATAACTCAATTGGTGCCCTTGTAAATATTGAAGATCTCGACGCTGAAACTTATGGAGAAGCTATATTGGAAATGCGTTCTATTAAAGACATCAGTGGAGAAGCTGTAGATTTAATGGGATTAGGAACCTATGGTATATCTGGTAATTTTCTTACTGCAAGAAAAAGACCTTTACTTAAAGACGTGGAGCTGTTATTAGGATTTATTAAGGACCAGCGGTATTTTTCTAGGTATGAGAACACCATCAGAAGATACAAAAGCATATCAACCGATGGGGGCGCTGCACGAACGCGGTAAACACATCGAATTTAGAGGCATAGTAGATAACTTTTTAGGAGGATTAAGATATGATTAAAATAGTTGGACTGATTGGACTAATTGTCACGTACGGGGCTGCCTGCGCTGCTACTAACACTTTCGACTGCAACTATGCCATACTCAAACTAGAAACGGATACTTACTCAGGAAGAATAGTACAGGAAATTCCCAGTCGACAAAGCGACCTGACAGAAGATTTGGATTTTTTATCTCCAAACCCTGAGGGTAAGATCAGATATAAACAAGATGTTTTGTCAGGGAATTTCAAGAGCCTTTGCGAAAATACTAAAAACTTAGATCTAAAAAACGAAATTCTTATCCAATTTGTTGATTTATGTAAGGAGATCTTTCTTGAAGCAGATGTCAAAAATCAACAATCCATATATATGCTTTTGGATAGAGTTAAGCTGTCATTAGGAGAGCATTATAGATACCTGGAAAGACTAAACGCAATCTTAAGCAAACCCTCTGTGTTAGCGTCTCAATCACCGTCTCTTGCTTATTGAGTTTTATTTCTCTGTATGGTTGATAAACCAACGTATGAAACACCAGAAGATTTAAACAGCAAGACTCTTGTAAATAATATTGCTGTGTTAAAAGAGATGGCAGCCGTGTGTGAGCGACTATTTTGTTCTCAAGTCGATATTGATTACAGCCTCGCAACTAGAGTTAACCTATACGTACAATCACATATTAGGCGCATCTGGGAACTGACAAATTGTATTATTGTCAGTGCTGAACATCGACTACAGCACATTTTACCTTTGTGTTTAGATGCGCTAGGACCAATCATTGTGAGGATGAGTGTGAAAGTTCTTTGTACTGATTCTAAGCCAGGGTTTATAACTTCTGATAACCCAGTAACCGTAGTTCATTTTGATCCAAGACCTTCTGGGTTAGCATCTCCAAACGTTCAAATCACCGTGCCTCTCTCTCCAAAACAGCTGCTGTTTATTAACCATAATCAGGAATGCAAGCAACTCATGGATTCTGTTCAATACTCGAATATAGAAGAGAGTTGGGTTCATGAGTTCAATAAGCATACTAATGCTAATAGCAAAACTTGGATTACAGTCAATCAAAGCTATACTAATCCTAGTTGGTTTTATAAAGACAATATTTAATTATAAGATAAATATAAAAACTCTGCAACGCTTTCATTGATGTTTGAGCATTGTTTAGTTTAAACATTGCTATAGAGTAAACAAACACGAATACCTGCATGTTGTAGAATAGATTTTTTTCTTGAGAACGGACGTCAGGATAAGCAACAATGGAACTAGAGCATCTCTTTTTTCTTGAAAAGTGTAAAGAATCTAGTTACACTTAATCATGATTAAGAGTTTTAAAAACAAAGAACTCAAAGATATGTTTTTAACGGGGAAATCGGGTAAAATTTCGCGATCTTTGCAAAAGCGTTGCTTAAGAAGATTAGACGTCCTAGATCAAACGGAGGATTTACGAGACTTAAACATCCCGGGTTTTAATTTTCATGGTCTACAGGGCAATCCAAAACGCTACACCATTCATATTAATGGTCCGTGGTGTTTGACTTTTGAATGGCGCGATCAACATGTATTTTTGGTTGATTTAGAGCAATATCATTAAAGGAGAAAAGTATGAAAGAAGAATTTGTCATCTCAGGTAAGACTAATCGTCCGCCAACGCATCCTGGTGCTATTTTAAAAGAAGATGTTTTGCCAGAGTTAAAATTATCGGTAACAAAGGCGGCTAAAGAGCTTCACATTGCGCGCCAAACCCTACATCGTATTATGGCTGAAGAAGCTGGGGTTACTCCTGAAATGGCACTAAGGCTAGCTAAGTTTTGTGGCAATACACCTTCTCTATGGCTAAGATTACAACAAAACTATGACCTGTGGTTTGCTCAAAAACGATTAAAGGCTGAGATTGCTACAATACCAACGCACCATGTTGATTTACACTGGTAAACCTGCTGCAAAACCCGAGTGGTTCCTGCTGAAAATTGATTAAATCGAAGTGCCATTGTTTCAGATTAGAAAAAACGTGTTCTAATAAGTCTCTGATAGGGCAGCATATCGTCACTAACTTCAAATTCCATCGGTTTCTTTCCCTTCTTTCAACTGAGCCTTGACTTCCTCATCGTCAAGGCTTTTTGGGTAAGAATATTTAGTAGCCCATCTCCAGCTTGCGGTATCCTCCTTTTTCTTAACAAACCCCGCTACCTTATCCACCAGCTCGTGATACTCAAACTCCACCCGTGCAACAGGCGTATTCCCTGGCAAGCTCAAATAAGCTTCAAGATTATTGAGCTCCATAATATCGTTGGCTGACACTACTGGCTTCATCTGGCGATGCTCAGAAATACTCACTCCATCACGAACTTGATGAGCACCGAAAAGCCTGTCCTCTGATTAGATTCGATGGTGATGCTGGTCAAGTGATTCCATCGTCTCCTGCTTACCTAAAAACCTAGAAACCCTCTCTGTATTAGACGACAATTAAGGTTGCCGACTTTGAAGGTGCTATTGTTTAGTTCAAACATCTCTATAGAGTAAACAAACATGAATACCTGCATGTTGTAGAATAGATTTTTTCTTGAGCACTGACGTCAGGATAAGCAACAATGGAACTAGAGCAGCTCTTTTTTCAGCTCTTTTTTCTTGAAAAGTGTAAAGAACCTAGTTACACTTAATCATGATTAGGAGTTTTAAAAACAAATAACTCAAAGATATGTTTTTAACGGGGAAATCAGGTAAAATTTCGCGATCTTTGCAAAAGCGTTGCTTAAGAAGATTAGACGTCCTAGATCAAACGGAGGATTTACGAGACTTAAACATCCCGGGTTTTAATTTTCATGGTCTACAGGGCAATCCAAAACGCTACACCATTCATATTAATGGTCCGTGGTGTTTGACTTTTGAATGGCGCGATCAACATGTATTTTTGGTTGATTTAGAGCAATATCATTAAAGGAGAAAAGTATGAAAGAAGAATTTGTCATCTCAGGTAAGACTAATCGTCCGCCAACGCATCCTGGTGCTATTTTAAAAGAAGATGTTTTGCCAGAGTTAAAATTATCGGTAACAAAGGCGGCTAAAGAGCTTCACATTGCGCGCCAAACCCTACATCGTATTATGGCTGAAGAAGCTGGGGTTACTCCTGAAATGGCACTAAGGCTAGCTAAGTTTTGTGGCAATACACCTTCTCTATGGCTAAGATTACAACAAAACTATGACCTGTGGTTTGCTCAAAAACGATTAAAGGCTGAGATTGCTACAATACCAACGCACCATGTTGATTTACACTGGTAAACCTGCTGCAAAACCCGAGTGGTTCCTGCTGAAAATTGATTAAATCGAAGTGCCATTGTTTCAGATTAGAAAAAACGTGTTCTAATAAGTCTCTGATAGGGCAGCATATCGTCACTAACTTCAAATTCCATCGGTTTCTTTCCCTTCTTTCAACTGAGCCTTGACTTCCTCATCGTCAAGGCTTTTTGGGTAAGAATATTTAGTAGCCCATCTCCAGCTTGCGGTATCCTCCTTTTTCTTAACAAACCCCGCTACCTTATCCACCAGCTCGTGATACTCAAACTCCACCCGTGCAACAGGCGTATTCCCTGGCAAGCTCAAATAAGCTTCAAGATTATTGAGCTCCATAATATCGTTGGCTGACACTACTGGCTTCATCTGGCGATGCTCAGAAATACTCACCCCGTCACGGACTTGATGAGCACCGAAGCTAATGCTGGTTGAGAATTCTATCACCTCGTGCTTACCCAGAAACCTAGAAAATCTCTCGGCATTATACTCATCGGCGGCTCGGAATATTACCTTTGTGCCCGTTAACCCCGCAATCGATCTGATGAGGTTTTGCCCGTAGAGCTCATCTGTTTACGGCAAATTCTTTCAAGGACATTAGGATAATTTTTTTTGCCAATTAGCCCGTATCTTGGTGGCCTGTTAGCAGCTTCTTCACAAAAGCTATGGCTGAAGCTGGCAGGTCATGGTAATTAAACTTGATCTTGGTAATCGGATAATTACCTGGAAGCCTCAAGTAGGCTTCAAGATTATTGAGCTGCAAAAGATCAGTGTAAGGTATGGTACGCAGATTGCGTTTTTGATCACTTAAGTTGACGCCATCACGCATTTGATGCGCACCAAAAGATATACTCTCCATGGCCTCAATAACTTCTTGTTCCCCTAAAAGCTCACTCATTCTTTTGGCTGTTGCTGGTTCCGCCGCCCTAAACAGTACCTTAGTTCCCGTCAATCCACTTATGGTTTGAGTTGTTGCCCGCCCATAAATATCCTCCAGCTGAGAAATGCTTTGCAGACCGATGACGAAACATCCTCCGTATTTTCTGACCTCAGCAAGGGCTTTAGGTAGCTCGGGCAAATGGTTGAGGGTTGGCAGTTCATCAATAATAAACCATACCTTGCCTTTCTGTGTGGTTGCAGTTGCCATCAGCGAGCGCGCGGCAATAGAAAGCCAGCCAGAGAACAAAGGCCTTAATAAGGCCCGTTGGTCAGTCTGACAACTCAAGAACAGCCATCCGCCTTCGCTATCCGCCTCCGCTAAAGCTCCGGCGAGATTAGAAGAAGGCGGTAGGTAAGCGGACTGCATCCATTTACGGATAGAAAAGTCTCCCTTTTCCTCTAAGGATTCAAAACCACGTATAGCTGTTGCGAGTGTGGAGCGAATGGACATCGAGGTCTTTTCAGCAGCCTCATTCATCATGCTGGCAACACAAGAATCTGCGTAAAATGCTTCAACATCCAGGAGCGGTCGTTTAATTGCAAAGTTCAGCAATTCTTCATAGGAATGGTAATTGCTTTCGCCTAGTATAGCTGCTGTTTCGACAAAGACATCTCGGGCAGCATTGGTCCAAAAAGTATCATGGCGTGAAGAGCTTGGGATCAGGCACTCAGCGAACTCGTTAAAATGGTATCTCTCCTCGCATTCGGCCCATAAATCCCAATTCTGGGTCCTGGCATCTAATGGATTGAGAAGCAAGTCTTTGTCAGCCTCAAAAAACCGCTGAAACAACTCCGATGTTGAATCGACAATAACCGCACGGTCGCCGCGCCTGCGAATCTGTTGCAGCAGCTCAATGATACAATTGGTTTTTCCTGAGCCTGTGGTTCCTGATATCAAAAAATGCTCGGTTTCCTTATCTTTAATCAGGGGTACCTCTCCTATATGGAGATCAGAAACGTGCTTGTTCTTCTTAATAAGGCGAATCATAGTTTTGTCACTCACTAACGTGGTGCCATTTAAAATCTGCTTGGCATGCTTGCTTTTACCCCTAACAATCCAAAAACTTGATAGCATCACAAAAGATATAACCCAGACCCCTAAACTCCAAATGGCTTTCTGAATAAGGATAGATTGCATATAAAGGGCAGATGCAACAAACTGCACATTATGTTCGAGTTGATAATCACTGACCTCATAGATTTTTCCTGGCTTCCAGAAAAGCCAGCTTGAATCGAAGAACCCCTTTGGCAAAAAATTCAAACTGTTCCGCAAAAGCGCTTTGTAATAGCACAAGAGATTCCAGTACGCCTCATAAGGTGCGGCAGCCACACATAACCCCACTAAGGCAATAATTCCAACGCATAGCGAGACTTTTAAGGTTGTCCCAAAAACCTGCTTAAGCATTCGCAACTTATGCAACTCAACTTGCCCACCTTGGGTAAAAGATCCGGAAAATGTTTTCATCAGACAGTCCTTTCTAGTATATAATGAAACGGAAGGTTTAAAGAATGACGCGCAAGATGCAAAAACGTAAACGTAAGGTTAGACAAACAGCTAAATTCATATGGCGGTATTTGTTTACCATTGGGGTTATGACCTGGCTGGTTTATTTGCTGGGGAGAGGGTGCCATGTTCCATTTGCTGGCGCGTTGTTTTTTTCCGTTTGGGCCATTGTTCTTGATTGGGGCAAAATGAAGAAATCTAGATGGGGCAAGGGTGAGTACCGCTCTTTTGAAAAAATACAGACCCTGCAAGAAAAATATCCCGGCGACCCTAACATAGTTGGGACTCCTACTTATCTGATGAATTCCTATCCCATTCGTCATTATTAATGTCATTTTTGCTGCGCTTCGCCATAGATTGATCCATCAGTTTCCTCGGTGGTATCAGTGTCTGGTTGCAAGAGATTCTCAACCCTAGGTTGAGCTCCCCGACGTGTCTCTTTCTTAGCGCCTGATTGGCTGGCTTGATACTCCTGGTTATCAGGCGTGATCGTGTTCGACGGCTGTGGTTGGGCGTAATCTTCTTCTATGGTTGTTGAATGTTGACTGCGTTTGCTTGCAGCAATTACATCTGGAGAACGTTCGTAAGAGGTTTGAGCTGACTCCTGTTTTGGCTTCTGGGGCAATGGTATTTCGCTGATAGCTTCTTTTGCCACAGCCACAGCAAGCCGCCCGCTTACCCAACGCCCTTCCTGCTTCTTAAAGTCGTCTTGCACCTTCTGCCCTTTTTGGCGTACCTCACTTGCACCAACATCAACTCTGTCTCCTACTAAATCTATCGCCTGTTGGGTTCCGGCTCTAAAATCCTGACCCCGGCTGCTGACGTTATCGCTCATGTTGGCCTGTTGGCGAACCGACTCCATAGGTTCATGACTTGCGTGGTAGACATTGTGCCGGGTGTCTTTTTCGTAATCGTTTCGCATTGAGGGGGCTGGAGGGATGCTGTTAGGCGACAGGCCTTTGGTTTCCATAAAACGGTTGCCATAAGCGGTAGCCAGCTTGAGATCATTGGCAACAATATGAGCTGCTTCTTGCATGCCCATACGTGCCTTAGCATTACCGAGAGGTTGGTCGGCTAACCATTCCATAAACTGCTGGTTATAGTTGGCATTAATACTTGCGGAATTAGCTCTGGTGGTCATAGCTTGTCTGGTATAAGACTCTGATTCACTAAAGCTTTTGGCGGCCTCTTTACGTTCGCTCATTCCGGTTTCATAAGAACCAGAAACTCCCTCAGCAAGACGTTTGGTGGACTCATCAGATACCGTATGCGAGATGTTTTGCGCGGCTTGTGAAGATTCACGGGCTGCGTCTTGGAAACTATTCTCTTCCGCAAACCTAGTAGCTTTTTGCAGCTGCTCTGTATCTGAAGCATTGAGGTGGGTTCTACCACCAGCATTTGCCTTAAAAACTAGTCCGCCGCCAGCAGATACTTCCGCAAACAACGATGCGGCTTTTTCTGTAGAAATGTTATTTTGATCTGCAAAATCTTCGATTAATTGTGCTGACTTATGAATAGCTTTTGACTGTTCGGCACTAACACCTTGGGTCATCCCATCCGACATCTGCTCACTTTGCCCTAAGGACTCGCTTAAATCAGCCATATTGCGATAAGAGCTTGATAAATTCTTACCTGAGCTTTCAGACAGAGAAAATCCCCGTTGTTGAGCTTGCGCTGCCATTTGAGATTGTTGGGTGCTCAAAGAGTCCGCTTTATTGAAACCGATAGGCAGATTAGGGGTACCGATATTCACAACCTGCGAACCATCTCCGTAAGTTTGAACATCAGTTCTTCCATCCATCATCTGGAAAGAACCAGCTTTATAGCTTGAAGCGCGACTTTGGTTAAACATGTGCGATTGCTGAATTTGTACATTGCCTTCGCTCATGTTGCCAAAGCTTAAGTTACCAGAAGTTGCTTCACCTGCGGCCATAGAAGCAGCTCCTTGACTCACGTTACCTAAATGAGAGGCCATATGGACAAAGCTGCCCACACCTTTCACTAAGGCAATACTCAAAAAAGGAATACTCATAGCGAGATAACCGGCCATGGCTGCGATATCCGCATTCACATTGGCCACGCCCACACTGGTAGCTAAGGTAACTCCTGCCTCATTTGACATGGAGAGAACAGAAAGCGTTTTCGAGCGTGCGGCTAAGGTCATAATATAGTTCAGAATGGCATAAAGTGGTGCCCACATTTGCAGCCACAGTAAAATCTGCCCCCACGCCAACAGAAACCGATACCCAAAAGGAAGAAGTGACAAGGGGATGACCACTAAAAACGCACCATAGGCAATGGATTCCAGCACTGCCTTCATTGTGGGCAAGGTTTCTCCGGCCATAGCACCCAGCGTCTCATAGGTGGAACGTTGCTGTAGGTAGGCACGCCTGGCAGCAAAGTTAGGAGCATGCCCTACTGCGGTTGCTCCTTGGTCTATGCTATCTACGATAGAAAAAATCATCATTTGTTGACGAATAATGTCCGAGGCTGATTTAGCAATTCCCCCCAAGGTCGCATAGGATAAAGGTAAGTATTTTACTAACTCTCTTTTAGCATTAATGGCACCATTGTTGCCAAAAATCCGTTTGCCAAAAATGCTCGCTGTGCGATTAAGCTCCTGATTCCAAAGCTGATTAAACTTTGTCACACCTTCCCTACAGGTAATGATTTCAGATCCGGCTTTAAATTCTTCATCCCTGGCATCACCACTGGCACCAGCTCTGGCACCTTTAATGTTACGCCAGACAAAAGAGCGCACGGGGGAGGCATTGGTAGAAACCAGCCTCCATAGATCATCACTGTGTCTTAGGTCTTCAATGGTATATTTGCGGCCAATCATGGCATCATAAACCACGCACTGCTCCACAAAATAGCGCATGTTATCCGCTAAATCTTGGTTAGTAATATGGAAAGTTTTGGCCTGTTGTATAATGTTAGAAGCAAACAAAGACCCAGAGCGTTGATATTTGAGATCATCAGGCAGCACAAAGACCTTTTCAACTTGTTCTGTAATGCCGTGACCAATTTTACTCACATAACCAGCAAAAGCCCCCAAGCCATACGGCACATGATCAACTTTTTGATTGTATTTGGTCACCGGATCGATAATCCACACCGTGGTTTGCGGTACCAACAAGAGACCGATAATAACGCTAGAGGGAATAATCCAGCCGGTAAATAGCTTCATCTGATCGCCATAAATGGCATAAACAGCAGCCCAAAAGGTTCCTAAAATAAGCCCCAATCGTTTAAGCGCTTCATAAAGCGAGCCGTCTTGGGCGTTGAGGCACATAGCCAGGGCATCAAAAACGCTTTTTAAAATCTCTCCGTGGCCATAGGCATAAATTTGATAATCCATCGTTTATAACCAATTTGTTTCGTTAGCGACACTGCCCAACATGGCGTGCAACTGTTTTTCAATAAGCTGCGTTGCTTGTATAAAAGAAAGCGTTGTATCCATCTGTTGATATGCACTCTGACGCCCTTGAATAATGCGCTTTCTTGCGGCTTCGAGAGATTTAAGAAACGTGTTAATGTGGACCTCATCCACTTGCACACTTTTTAGCTGCACCACGCTATCATGAATAATATCAATTACCTCAATGACGTATTTATAAAGGATATCGAGGGCTATTAATTCGGCATAATGATGGATATCAACTGGTGCCGTTCCCCGGCGGAACGCTGTGGTTACATTGAGCATTTTGTAAACCGGTAATTGGGTGGAGTTCAGAAAGGCTTTTTCCTCCAAAGTAATCGCTGTGTCTAAATAAATTTTCTTGATGAGGGTTTCTAAAATGCGCTTGGTCTTTGCGAGCAAGGCATTGGTATCTTTCATGTTGACTGCTCCTAATCTAGGGTTAAGGCAATGCGCTGAATCACATATATAGATGGGAGTCTTACCGCCATTAAGCAGCCCGCTCATAACATCGTCCTTATCTGCGTGGCCCTCCAAATTCACAACCTCAAACGTATCTCCGTCAGCACGGACAATAATAGACCCCACCAAAGTCATAAAAGCCCGCGCTAGTTCATCATCGGCCGCCAAAAATGCATTAGATTGGATGGCTTTCCAAGAGAGGTTAAATGATCCAACTAGCATATTTTTGTATTGAGGATCTGATCCGTGTCGGTTAAGAACACGCTCCCTGCTTCCGTCGGCCCCACATCCTTGCCTGGCAGCCGCCCAATCAGAAAACATGTATAAGTTACTCCCCATAGCTTGGCAGAGATGCTTACTCGATTGATCCGTCTTCGGCCAAATGCCCCCTAACATTGTCGCAGCCATTTCACAAGAATTTATGTTTGTTTGGTTAATCTGCGTAGCCAGAGCATTGATCTCATTCAAAATATTATAAATCTGCGGCGAGACAGTTTGAATCGCTAGCATAAAAGCATATGAGGCTGCACTGGATCCAACACTACGCAGCATCTCGACCAATTGTGCTGACGATATATGAGAAAACCCTCCCATCCAAGCATCAATACCGCCACAACCGGCCCTAAACCCAGGCATTTGCACCGTAGCAAGATCGGCACTACGCACTCTATTACGGATCGCCATACTACCACCCGTGTAATAGCCGGCACTCTGATCCTTAAAAGAACCTGGAGCATTAAAGTTTTTGGAAATGCCCACACGTCTAAAGAAATGGCCTAAATCATCACTAATTCCGGCC
>JBAWWF010000014.1:0-12090 GCA_037146895.1 Alphaproteobacteria bacterium
AAGGGCATCGAGATGGGGGGAGGTAACCGCACTTTAAGCGAGATTGCTAAAGAGCATCTCACAAATCCGCTGCTGATTTTATCAGGCCCTAACCTTGCTCGTGAAGTTGCGCAAAATCTTCCCGCGGCGACCACTATTGCTGGCGACCAAGGTGTTAGCCAAAGGGTAGCCGCTATGCTGCATCATTCTTATTTCCGTTGCTATACTAGTGAGGATACGATTGGAGTGCAGATTGCTGGTGCTCTTAAAAACGTTCTCTCCATTGCTTGTGGAATTACTCATGGCATGGGATTGGGGCATAATGCAGCTGCTGCCCTTTTGAGCCGTGGTCTGATTGAAATGCGTCGTCTAGGGCTGCACCTGGGTGCTACAAGTGATACATTTATGGGACTAGCAGGCATTGGTGATTTGGTCCTCACCTGTTCCAGCGAGCTGTCCCGTAATTTCTCTTTAGGGATAGCACTGGGGCGCGGAGAGACCCTCGAATCGATTTTGGCAAAACGGGTCAGCGTTACCGAAGGCGTGTATACCGCCAAAGCGATTTATGAGCTGAGCAATCGCTTGGACTTTGAGCTGCCTATTTGTGAGATTGTTTACCGGATTCTTTATGAGAGCTTGCCCATCCACGAAGCCTTTGAACAACTAGCTGCTAGGCCGCTGACCCAGGAGATATATTAATGTGGTTAGTTAAGTCAGAACCGGAAACGTATTCTTGGGCTAATATGTTAGAGCAGGGAACGACGGCCTGGGATGGTGTGCGTAATTTTCAAGCTACCGCTTACTTACGCAAAATGCAGCCAGGTGATCGTTGCTTTTTCTATCATTCAGGGAGTGAGCGACAAATTGTTGGTATCATAACGGTAATACAAGCATTTTATCCTGATCTGGCAGATCCACGATTCGGCATGGTTGATGTGAAGGCCGGAGAGACTATGCACACTCCCGTCACGCTGGCTGCGATTAAGGCTGAAGCTGCGTTACAGCACCTTGCCCTCGTCCGCCAATCTAGGCTCTCTGTCATGCCGATCGATGCTGATTCCTGGCAAAAGATTTGCGCTATGGGCAAGCTTTGATATAAAACTCGATTATGTGATGTTAAAATCATTGATGCAACACATCACATAATCAAATATTATCGATTATGTGATGTTAAAATCATTGATGCAACACATCACATAATGCAATAATGTTAATTATGTGATGTGCCTTGGGGTGGAATAAGCAGGAAAAAGAGCTATGGGTAATGGATTGGGAGGTAAGTTTATTGGCAGGAAGGACGAGCTTGATAAGCTTAATTTATTGCTTTCAAAAAAGAGTGCAAGCCTGGTTGTGGTCAGAGGGCGACGTCGGATAGGCAAAAGCCGCCTTGTGGAAGAGTTTGGTAAAAGCCATAGCTTTCTTCGTTTTTCTGGTATTTCCCCAACTAAAGATGTAACCCCACAGTTTCAACGGGATATTTTTATTCAACAACTGTTCCAGCAACTCAATCTGCCGCTTTCTCCTGGGGGGTGGACAACAGCCCATTGGAGCGATATTTTTCGATTGCTGGCAGACCATACGAGAGAGGGGCGTGTCACTATTCTTTTCGATGAAATTTCTTGGATGGGATCTCAGGATCCAACATTTTTGGGTCAGCTCAAAAACGCATGGGATATGGAATTTAAAAAAAACCCTCGGCTTATTCTCGTCCTTTGTGGATCTGTTTCTACATGGATAGAGGAAAACATTATTAAAAGCACAGGATTTTTTGGGCGCATATCTAGTTATATAAACCTTGAAGAGCTTACATTGCCGGAATGCAACCAGTTTTTAGAGGCTCAAGGATTTAGAACTTCCGACTACGAAAAGTTAAAAGTTATCTCGGTAACAGGTGGCATTCCCTGGTATTTGGAACAAATACAGCCACAGTTGAGTTCAGATCAAAATATTAAGAATCTGTGCTTTCGTAAGGATGGAATTCTCGTTACCGAGTTTGATATGATTTTTCATGATTTATTCATCAAAAAGAGTGAAAACTATAAGCGTATCGTTAATGCTCTGTCGAAAGGATCTTCTACGTTTAATGATCTTTGCCAGGAATTATTATATGAAAAGGGAGGCGTTTTAAGCGGATATCTTGATGATTTGATGAAAGCTGGATTTATTCGGCGTGATTATACTTGGCATCCAAAAACAGGCAAGGTATCTCGCTTGAGTCATTATCGGTTAAACGATAATTTTTTGCGATTTTACTTGAAATACATTGAGCCAAACTTATCCAGGATTGAACGAGATACTTTTAAAGATGTCGGGATTTCATCTTTGCCGGGATGGGATACACTGATGGGATTCCAATTCGAGAATTTGGTTTTACATAATCGTCGGTTGGTAAGAAAGCTGCTTCATTGTCTCCCTGAAGACATTGTGTACGATAATCCCTATTTTCAACGTAAAACAAATGTTCATGAGGGGTGCCAAATTGATTATTTAGTACAAACCCGTCATCAATTGATGTTCGCCTGTGAAATTAAGTTCTCCAGAAATAAGATCAAGCAAGATATTATCCAAGATATGAAAGATAAACTCAGTCGTCTCGCATTGCCTAGAGGGTTTGCATGCTCTCCTGTTTTGATTCATGTGAATGGGATAGACGATGCTGTTATTGACGCTGATTATTTTTCATCCATAATTGATTTTGGTTCCCTCTTACATGCGAGATAAGGCTACTTCTAATGCTTAATTACCTTAAGGGATTTTTACTTTCTATCCTGGCGTTGTTATCTCCTAACACAGCTTTGCCGCTGTTGTTTTTGTGGATTGGAGGGGAGCATGTCATTGTAAAACGCCTAGCTATCTTCCAATCATTCCCACAGGACATCTTAAAAATACTGGCCTGTCTTTTGGGTTGGGCAGTCATTTCAAGTTTCTGGTCGCTGTCTCCTTATGATTCAGCTATTGCAAGTATCAAGCTTCTCGGATTCGTTTTGCTGGGCGTTAGCTGGTTAGCCGTGTGCTCTCAGCAAAGCAGCAGCGTGACCTTTTTGTTTATGAAAGGCCTTGCCATAGGTTGTAGTTCTGTTGCCATTTTTATGCTCACCGATTACGCATCTGGCGAGCCCTTCGTCCACTTTAGAGAAGTCGGCAGCATCAAAGTCTATTCTGCGGCTAGCCATGTGCTAGCCTTATGCTTTTACCCTCTTTGCTTTTGGATATATAGAAAGATAGATCCGTTGCTTTGTTTTCTTTTTGCAGGAACGACAATTGCTGCGCTGTATACGGTTGATATTGATATAATTCTAGTTTCATTATTGCTTGGCGGACTTGTGCAAGGCTTAGCCTTTCTTCTACCTAGAAAAGTTTTTAAAATTATGTGGCAAGCTGGTTTTACGTTGTTAGTGGGAATATTCCCATTCATCTGTGCATTTGTTTTGTCGCCAGTCGTGATTCAGAATATTAACCAAAACATGCCCATTTTTAGCTACATCCATCGTCTTTATATTTGGCATTTTTTGAGTGAGAAAGTAGTTCACCACCCGTTGATAGGATATGGTTTTGACACAACGCGTCTTTACAAGTTTGTTCATCCTCCCCTCTATACATGGACATTTTTTGAAAAAACCGGAGGGGGGAGAATCGTTCAAAACACCCCGCATTATGAGCCGCTTTTTTACCATGCTCATAATTTTATTATTCAATGGTGGTTTGAGTTAGGGTTAGTCGGAGTGCTGCTGAGCGGGCTATTTTTCCTGAAAGTATTTGCTAGGGCTCACGAGCTCGCGCACCCACAACGCATTATGACCTTCGGCTACAGCACAACAGCAATCGCGATCGCTCTAGCAAGCGTTGATTTTTGGAACAGCTGGTGGTTCGCCGCCCTGTGGATTAGCAGCGGTATTGTTGCTTTGGTGAATGCCCACCCCAGATCTACATTGGATTAGCCATTTAGGTCTTGAGAAATAATAAACCACGCAGTTGTGGTTCATTGACTAAATTTAGTCAATGAAGATACAAAGCCACTTTATAATGGGGTATTGTCATTTCATCGCAAAACTTAATCGACATACCGGAATCACATGATTTTCCGCGGACAACCTCATCTTTCATCGGTGCTCATGTATGTCCAGATACACGCAGGGAAGATTCACTAGAATTTGCCTCATTCAACAATCATGTGTAATAGGTATATAACAATCGGGAATGAAACCCCGGATTGCCACGGCACCAAGAAGGGCCTCGCAATGACGGATGTGGCATCATTACTAGTTCTCCATCGTCATCAACTACGTTTTTTGAAGTTTTTGAATTTATTTTGAGGTTCATTTCCTTCCTCATAATATGGAGTTTTTAAACAAAGGCGTATTGTCCTATGCTGTTTTTTGCATAGAATTAAGTGTTGTGGCACAGGCGCTCAAGTCTCGTTGTCCGATGATCCGAAGGACCTGCTGGCGTTCAGCTGGTGTTAGCAGCACCGCCACTTGATCACGGTAGACGGCCGCATCTATGGTGATCCCATCAAGATCACGGTGATTAAGCGAGGCTAAGCACAGATAATAGTAAGCAAGCACGTTATCGACGGGACCGCCATCACCATTCTTGGCCATAATGCCGACATTAAATTGCCCTGGCCCGTAATCAAAATCAGCAGATTGCTGGTAGAGGATGCGGGCCTTGTCGTGATCAACATCGACACCTTCACCATTTAAGGAGCAGCACGCCAAGCAGTATATAGCGATCGGATGCCCCTTTTCTGCGGCTTGCAGCAGCAGTTCGTACCCTTTGCGAAAGTCTTTGGTTGTTCCTTCCAGCCCATACATTAGGCGAGCTCCGGTTTTAAATGCGTGCTCAGCCTGGTGTTTTTGTCCAGCCTCACAAGGGCTATTCATAAGGAGCACAAAGCTTACGAGAACTGTATAAAAGAAACGATACATGACTACCTCTTACTACTACTTTGTTATAATAACACTAATTTCTGTAACTCCACTCTTGTTTTTGTTGCAATAAGTACTATATATGATACTATAAGCAAATGGGTAAAGCAGATAAAAAACTACAAAACATGAAGAACAACCCGAAGGGAGATTGGAAGATAAGCGACCTACAGTCTGTAGCCAGCCGACATGGCATTGACTACAGGCAACCAGGCACTAGCCATGTAACTTTTAGCTACCGTAATGGCATGATGTTAACGGTGCCAGCTCATAAGCCGATAAAGCCTATTTATGTAAAGAAGTTTGTTGAGTTGATTGAAGTTTTAAATGAGGAAAATATATTATGATCGATTATCCTTTTAATGTGCGCCATCTATCTGAAGAAGAGGGAAGTGGGTATTTAGCTGAAGCACTCGATCTTAACGGATGCATGGCTGATGGAGAGACAATTGAAGAGGCTATTCATAATCTAGAGGATGCTATCAATTCCTGGATTAGAACAGCACAAGAATTAGGGCATCCCGTTCCTCCTCCCTCGGATGATCAGCAATTCAGTGGCAAGTGGGTAGTAAGGACACCAAAAAATATACACCATAGATTGGTTGATATGGCAAAAAGACAAGGTGTGAGTTTAAATACTCTTACGGTTAGCTTTTTGGCGGAAGGGTTAGGGAATAAATTGGCCGGGAATTCTTGATTACCTCCTGTTTTGCTGTTTATGCATAATAATTCCTGCAATGGCAACACTAATGGCGACGAGGCCAACAATAACACTTGCCAGGGCGTTAATCTGTGGGCTCACGCCAATGCGAATGCTGGAAAAAATCAGCATCGGTAAGGTTGTAGCACCAGGGCCGGAGAGAAAACTAGCTATAACTAAGTCATCTAATGATAAAGAAAAGGCAAGCAGCCAGCCCGTGAGAAGCGAAGGGAAAATGATCGGCAGTGTAATTGTAAAGAAAACGGTTGTGGGTTTGGCACCGAGATCGAGGGCAGCCTCCTCAAAGCGGCGGTCAAAATCACGCAAACGCGCTTGCACTACAAGACAAACATAGGCCATAGCGACTGTTGTATGAGCGATGGTTACTGTAATCAGGCCGCGCTCAGAAGGCCAATCAATCATTTGCTCTAGCGTTACGAACATCATCAGCAGTGCAAGCCCAGTTAGAACATCAGGCATAATCAGAGGTGCTGCCGTCATGCCCTGAAAAAGCGTGCGCCAACGAAAAGCGCCAAAACGAACAAGGACAATCGCCGCAAGGGTGCCAACGGTTGTGGCGAGCGTTGCCGACATCACAGCGATCTTTAAGCTAGTAAGCACTGCTGCAAAAAGCTCTTCATTAGCGAGCAATGATTTATACCATTTAAGGGAAAATCCCCCCCAAACTGTGACGAGTGGTGAGGCATTAAAAGAAAGTGCCACCAAGGTTAGAATCGGCATATATAGAAAGATATAACCGATAATGAGCACGCTAAAACTGAAGGATAAACGCATTCTCATGAGTGGTATTCCTCATTAGGTAACTGGGCACGTTGGATCATTATCACCGGAATCACAAAAATTGTTAACATAACGACCGTAAGAGCACAGGCCATAGGCCAATCACGATTGTTGAAAAACTCCATCCAAATAACCCGCCCAAGCATCAAGCTCTTGCTGCCGCCCAGCAGCTCAGGAATAACATACTCCCCAACGGTAGGGATAAAAACCAGGATGCAGCCAGCAATAATGCCTGGCATTGACAAGGGGACCGTTAAGGTCCAGAAGGCGCGCCAAGGGCGACAACCGAGATCATATGCGGCCTCCAGATAGACTGGGTTTATCTTCAAAAGAGTTGCGTAAATTGGCAGTATCATAAAAGGTAAATAGCAGTAAACGAGGCCTAACGTTACCGAGAAAGAATTATAAATCAACAGCAATGGCGCATCGATCCACCCAAAGGTTAGCAGGATTTTGTTAAAAATACCCTGGGTGTTTAGAAGGCCAATCCATGCATAAACGCGAATTAAGTATGATGTCCAGAAAGGCAGGATAATGAGTAGCATAAGAATCGTACGCCAGCGTGGTTGCGCACGGCTAATCGCATAGGCCATCATGTAGCCTACACCTAAGCAAATCAGCGTCGCAATAGCTGCTAGGAGGAGCGAATTTAGCAAAGCTTCCACATAAAAAGGGTCTGTGAATAGCTTGGCATAAGCTTGGAAGTAAATCTGGATGCGCAATTGCCCATCTTTCGCCCATTGCCATAACGGCTGAAAAGGGGGAATGGCAATGCGTGTTTGCGAGAAGCTAATTTTGATGATAATGAGAAAAGGAACGAGGAAGAAAAGCCCCAGCCACCCAAAGGGAACGGCTGTAACAAAGCGGCGATCATGCTGCAATAGTTGCCAAAAGTGTATTATTTTATGACTAAGCTTACTGATCATGTAGTTAAGACAATCCCATTCTCAGCGCGCCAAAAGACGTGCACCTCATCGTCCCATTTTACATCGCGTTCCGAGAGCCGCAAGAGGTTTGGGAGAGCCGCGCGGATAATCTGTCCAGATGCCAGCTCAACATAGTAAATGGACATATCGCCCAGATAGGCAATGTCACGAACAATGCCGCGGGTGGTGTTATGATTACCAGGGGATGCGACTGTCGATAGCATGATCTTCTCTGGGCGGATAGCTACAACGACAGGCGATCCCACAGGAGCTGACATAGTATGCGAAACATAGAGCTGGCAGCCCGCACTTCCAGATTCAATGAGCAGATGGTCAGCCTCGTCTTCAATGACAAGCCCTTCAAATATATTTGCTGAACCAATGAATTCAGCAACAAAACGCGAATTCGGAAATTCATAAATATCATGCGGCATGCCGATCTGGCGGATTTGCCCAGTTTCCATAACGGCAATGCGTGAGGACATGGTCATGGCTTCTTCTTGATCATGGGTGACCATCACGAAAGTAATGCCAACGCGCTCCTGAATATTGACGAGTTCAAATTGTGTTTGTTCGCGTAGTTGTCGGTCTAGAGCACCTAATGGTTCATCCAGGAGTAACAATTTTGGTTGTTTAACGAGGCTGCGCGCTAAGGCAACGCGCTGAGATTGCCCGCCGGAAAGCTGATGGGGTTTGCGGTGGGCATATTTGCGCATCTGGACTAGATCGAGGACTTCCGCAACGCGCTCCTCAATGATCTTTTTCAACAAACCCTCCTGCTTCAAGCCGAACGCAATATTCTGAAAGACTGTCATGTGCGGGAACAAGGCGTAGGACTGGAACATCATGTTGACAGGGCGTTCATAGGGCGGGCTGTTAGTTACATCAATGCCATCAATGTAGATCTTGCCGCTGGTTGGCTTCTCAAGCCCCGCAAGCAGGCGTAGCAAAGTCGTTTTGCCGCAACCTGACCCACCCAAAAGGGAAAACAGCTCTCCTTGATAAATAGCAAGATTGATGTCTCGCACCGCGTTGACGGATTGATAGTTCTTAGAAACATTCTCGAGAACAATGTATGGCTTGGCTTTAGGGTTTTGCCACAGTTCACGGTTCTTTAGTGGTTGCGAAGAAAGTGATGCCATAAAACCTCTTTCAAAATTATCTAATTTAAGTAACTTTCCACTAACGTCATCCTTTGGTCAAGATCGATTCTAAAGATTGCTAGCTTTTATGTATTATCCTTGTATATTGTCCACGCCATGGACAATATACAAGGATAAATATAACTATTCAGCCTATGGACAACTGCTACGCTCCATCTGCGCTTCCGGTTCTCGATTGCGCTAGCATTTGCCTCATAATCTGAATAGTTACGGATAAGTTATGTATTAGGTGTGTTTGCGAAGCGCATCTGTGCCCATAAGCGGGTGCGCGTGCGTTCATAGTTTTGGGTTTGCGGATGATCAAGATGCAATTTTTTCATAACTTCTGGTGAGGGATAAATAGTTGTATTATTGGCTAGTTCTTTATCCAGATGAGGTCCCATGTGGCGATTGGCTATGCCGAGTTTCGTATGCTTGCTAACTAGTGCGCTAATTTCAGGGCGCAGCAAAAAATCGATAAATTTATGCGCATTATGGGGATGTGGAGCATCGCTTGGCATGCCAATAGCATCAATCCACAGGCCGCTGCCCTCTTTAGGGATAACATAAACGATGCGGATATTTTTTCCTGCTTCATCGGCGCGCTGCTGTGCTGCGTGGACCTCTCCTGACCAGGCTTGCGATAGGCACGTCTGTCCTTCGATAAGATCACCAACAAAACGTGAGCTGCTAAATCTTTGAATAAAGGGGCGAATTTTGAGTAGGTGCTCCTGCGCTATCTCAAGATCATCCTCATCAGAGCTGTCATGATCTCGTCCTAAAAAGGTGAGGAGTTGTGGATAAACATCGACAGCCTCTTCCAAAAGAGTGACGCCGCAAGATGAGAATCGGGAAACAACATCTGGATCGAAGAGGAGACGGTAGCTAGTTACGGGCGCATCTGGCATGCGTTTTAGGATTTCCTCCTCCACATAAACAAAGCCTAATGTGCCCCAGTAGTAGGGAACACCAAAGAGATTCTGTGGGTCTACAGTACGCATTTCTTCAAGCAAAAGCGGATCAACACTCTCCCAATTCGATAGTTGTGAATGGTCGAGCGGTTGATATACCCCTGCTTCAATTTGTACTTTCATATATGGTGAGGCGGAAGGGAATACAACATCATAACCTGAGTGCCCAGAAAGTAGTTTGGCTTCGACGATGTTGTTATTATCAAAGAAATCCTGACGAACTTTAATGCCTGTTTCCTTCTCAAATTGGTGGATGATCTCCTCGTCAATCATTCCATACCATACATAGACGTTTACATAAGGCTCTTCTGAGGAGGTGGGCGAGGGCTGTGTACGTCCCAACCAGAAAACAGCTAGCAGAGCAAGTGCTACAAGAGCAATAAGGTTACGTATTATCAAAGAGATTCTTTCCTCAACAATTTACCGCCGCTGTCCAAGGCACCATTAACGAAAGCGGGCTCGCGACCATCAAAGAATTGTTTGGTAATCTCTACGTAGTCATTAATGATTACACCGGCAGGGGTTGCTAATGCGTATTCCAATTCGTAAAACCCTGCGCGCAGGATCGCTTTTAAAACTGAGTCAAGCCTTTCAATGCGCCAAGCATCTGCCAGTACGGATGTAATTGAGGCATCCAGTGCTTCTTTATGTTCAGAAGCTCCTTCAACAATCCCCTCGAAAAGTGCTTCGTCAATAGGGCCTTCCCCAGGGTCAGTCAATCGATGATGGGCAAACTCGACTATCACGGCGGCAGTCGTTGTTTGGCGTTGCTCAAGCTGGTACAACGCTTGCACAGCAGACAGGCGACCCAGGCGGCGGCTTTTGAAACTTGTAATCATTAAATAAATATATCCTACTATTGTTAAGATAGTGATTGTTTTAGGTCGTGCGGTCAAGCCCAAGGGATGATAGCTTAATAATAACACTTCGAGACGGCGTATACCCTATCCTCTCAAACGGTTACGACTATTCGGGAGTGAATTCCTGAATAGTCGTGACTTTTTGGGAATATACTCCCGAATAGTCGGATGAATAGATATTTATCGCGAGAATTCGATACGCCAGATGGTGTTCAAGTGCGCGATCTGGTCACATTTCTTACAGGGTTGACCATTGGCCCATTAACCTAATACCATTAAAATAGTTGCGAATAGTTTAAATTGTTTTATGAGATCTGGAGTATCAGTTGCGTAATTGGGGGCGAATTTTTATATGCTTTTTAATCATTGGGTTTCCATCATTAGCTAATACTGCACCATATGCTGCTGTTGTCATGGATGCGGCAACAGGAAAGATTTTAGAGGGGGAAAATGCTGATCAATCGCGTTTTCCAGCTTCTTTAACCAAAAAAATGACACTTTACCTTATCTTTGAAGCCTTAGAATCAGGGCGCTTGAAGCCTACAAGCACTCTTTATGTGTCTGCGCATGCTGCTAGCCAACCACCTTCAAAACTTGGGTTAAAGAAAGGTGAACGTGTCGCAATCGAAACAGTAATCATGGCGTTGGTGACGCGCTCGGCTAACGATGTGGCTATGGTTGCAGCTGAGGCACTGGGGACTACCCAGGGGGGGTTTTCTCGTATGAGCAATCGCAAAGCCCGAGAACTAGGGATGACTAAAACGGTCTTTCGCAACCCTTCTGGCTTGCCGGATTCCCACCAAGTGACGACAGCTCGCGATATGGCGGTGTTGGGGTTAGCCCTCTATCGGGACTTTCCACAGCATTATTATCGCTTCAAGGCTCGCGCTTTCACCTATAAGGGACAGATAATCAACAACCATAATAAGCTCTTGGGTAAAGTGCCAGGAGTTGATGGTTTTAAAACAGGTTATACTGTTGCATCTGGCTTTAACCTTACAGCATCTGCTAAACGCAACAATCGACGGCTTATTGTCGTAGTCATGGGAGGGGCCAACCGTCATTGGCGTGACCGCCGAGTTACCGAGCTGTTTGAAAAGCATTTTAAGAAACTACCGTCATTACAGCAGGCTATCTACGAAGAAACAGTTGATGAAGATCCAGAAGATAGTTTTGAGTCACAAGTGATAGATGACGTCATCAAAAATATTGTGGTTGAGGACGGTCAGCTCAAAGAACCAGTTGCTACACCAGTATCTGCTCCACAAACTATAACGGTAGTTAAAGCTAAACCGAAACGTGCGTCAGTGGTTAAGAAAAAACCGCAGGCTACGGCTGGTGTACAGATTGGTGCTTTCAAAAACAAGCTACAAGCAACCATTGCAGCTCAGCGCGTTGCCAAATTTAGTGGTGGCACTGTCCTCGTCAAATCTACCAAGAAAAAAGGCAAAGGAAACCTTTTCTTGGCGCAAGTTAAAGGTCTAACCATGGAACAAGCGCAAGTTGTTTGCAAAGACCTCAAAGGGCAACATCGCGAATGCCTACCGTTTTCTAAGGCGAGCTAAGGGTACTAGCCAAATTAATACTTCATTTCCTTCTTCGATTTATGAGCCATCTGCGGCTTCAACCGTCGACTAATTGTCGACGGTTGAAGGTAAGGGTGTTTGTGCTCCATCGGTCATTGCGAGCGAAGCGCGGCAATCCAGGAATGTCTGCAACCTCACGTTGTCCCGACTTCCGCACTTTTTTGATTAACACAAGGGTTGAGGCGTTGATTTTGCTG
>JBAWWF010000015.1:0-11759 GCA_037146895.1 Alphaproteobacteria bacterium
GAAAATAGGGCACTCGCTTACGCTCGCTGCTATTTTCTAGCTTCCGGTATGACAGAGGAGGTCACGCCTCTCTATTATCCCGAACTGAGGTTAACTTACTAGTCAGGCCCCTTGCCTTTTCATGATTGAGGTCATAATAAAGCAAATAATCCCCATAAACACTACGGCTGGTCCGGTTGGGAGATCGTAGTACCAAGATGCTCCAAAACCGCTCACAAACATGAACAACCCTAAGCCTGTGGCTAGACCGATCATTTGCTGTGGTGATTTTGCAATTTGACCTGCACTAGCTGCGGGGAGGATGAGCAATGCTGGTGCCAATAAAACTCCAGCGATCTTTAGCGTCAGAGTTACAATGAGGGATAACACGAGCACAAATTGAAAGTGTAAAACCTTGATATTGATATTGCGTGTGTGGGCTAACTCAGGGCTAATGGTCCATAAAAGAAGAGCTCGCCAACGCCAATACAGAAAAGAGAGCACGAGCATACAGCTTGCGTATATCCATACTAACTCAGTAGTGGATACTAGCAAAATATCCCCAAACAAGTAGTGAGATGGATCACGGACAGGCCCGGGGATTTTTGTAAAGGCAAGCATCCCCGTTGCTAGCGCGCCATAGGAAACAAGGCCGAGGCTGGTATCGCTCGCCATTCGCTGTGACTGCGTCATCCAAGAAATAAAAAGTGCCATCACAATAGAAAATAGCAAAACGGTGAGAATCATATTTGTCTCTAAGATTAAGGCAATAGCCACACCCAACAAGGCTGCGTGGGCTAGAGTATCTCCCAAAAAGACCAAACGTCGCCACAGAATGAAGCAACCCAAGGGGCCAGCCATTAGCACAATCCCTGCACCGGCTAGGAGGGCTCTGCTGATCAAATCATATGTGGCCATATCAATCATGGTGGTGATCATGGTGATGAACGTATGGGGCTAAGCCTTCCAACTTCCACGTCGCCTGCGGGAAGAGCGATTGGTAGCTAGCATCTTGAAGCACTGCATCAGGATGACCAGAGCAACATACGTGATGATTGAGGCAAATCACATGATCGCTGGCCGACATCACCAAATGCAGGTCATGGGACACCAGGAGGATGCTACATCCACGACGCGCTTTGGCCATTGTGATCAAGCGATAAAGCTCTGCTTGGCCGACAACGTCAACGCCTTGTGCTGGCTCATCAAGCACCATCAGGTCTGGTTCGATTAGCAAGGTGCTGGCGAGAAGGATGCGCTGTAATTCTCCTCCAGAAAGCTGAGACATAAAGCGCGCCTGCACTGATGTGGCACCAACTTCTTCCAGGATTGCTGCTATTGCGTGTGCACTTGCGCTAGGTTCAGCGAGGCGAAGAAAATCTGCAACCGTGAGCTGCAAAAGCGGGTTGAGGTCGAGGCGTTGGGGCATGTATCCGATGCGCAGGCCAGTCTTTTTCCATAGGGTCCCACCACTCAAGGGAACCAGTCCCAGAATCGCTTTGAGCAGAGTTGTCTTGCCTGCGCCGTTGGGCCCAATAATTGTTAAAATTTGCTTGGGGCTAACAGCAAAAGAAACGTTATCGAGAACGTTATGATTACGATATTTAATGATTATGTTATCGGCACGTAAGAGCATTAGACCTTCCTATTGCACAGTCGCATAAGGGTTTTTGATCTTGCGTATATGTAAACGTAAAGGTATACCAGGCAAATCAAAGTCTTGCCGTAAGCGGTTGACGAGATAACGCTCATACGTATCGGGCAAAGCCTCTGCTTGGGTTGCGAATACCGCAAATGTGGGCGGGCGCGCTTTAACCTGCGTCATATATTTTAAGCGAATGCGGCGGCCCTTAACCAATGGCGGTGGGTGCGCTTGCGTGATCTCAGCCAACCATTGGTTTAGCTTGGCCGTTGGCAATCGCTTATTCCATAACTGCTCAACCTCGAGAACCGCATCCATCAAGGCGTGACAGTTTCTACCATTCTTTGCGGAGATGCCAAGACACACCACACTTTTAGCTTGGGCGAGGTGCGTCTCCAAATGCTCCTCCAGTGCTTTCAACAAAACCTTAGGTTTGGCGATCTGGTCGATTTTGTTCACCGCCACGACCAGGGCGCGCCCCTCAGCAATTACATCGCTCGCGATGGTTAAGTCTTGCTTCTCCAATGGAATGAGTGCGTCGACCACAAGGATCACAACCTCTGCGAAACAGATGATGCGGTGCGTATCCTGTGTCGCCAGGTACTCTACCTGCGTATTCACGCGGGCGCGGCGGCGCAAACCAGCTGTGTCCACAATATGAAGTGCGCGTTCTTTGTAAACCCAGTCAAGACCAATAGCATCGCGGGTTACGCCTGGCTCATCTCCAGTTAGAACTCGTTCCTCACCCAAGAAATAGTTCACAAGCGTAGATTTGCCCGCGTTAGGGCGACCAACGATTGCTAACTGCAAAGGCTTTTTGTGAGGTTGAGATCGCTGCTCTTCTATGAGAGGTTCTTCTTCGGCTTTGATGAGGGTAGCCAGCGCATCACAAAGCTCAGACATGCCTTCGCCATGCTCCGCAGAGATCGTGAGAACCTCGGCAAATCCCAGGCGATAAGCTTCCGACATGCCAGGAAAATGGCCTCGACCTTCGCATTTGTTGACTACGACGATAACTGGTTTGTTTTGTTGGCGTAATAGGCCTGCCAATTCCTCATCAAAAGCTGTAACTCCGTCGCGCCCATCTAGCAAGAAAAGGATGACATCCGCTTGGGTAATGGCCACTCGTGTTTGCTGGATCATCGCTGGCATAAGGTGTGATTGGGATGGGTCCGCTAAACCAGCTGTATCAATGGCGGTAAAGGATAACCCTAGCAGGTCGGCGGCACCTTCGCGACGATCCCTGGTAACTCCTGGTTCGTCATGAACAATCGCAACCCGACGCCCCACAAGGCGGTTGAATAAGGTCGATTTGCCAACATTGGGCCGCCCAATCAAAGCAACTTTTTGTTTAATCGTCATCTGCTGGTATAAAAAAATGTTCTGATGAGAAAAGTTTTGCCAACTCGTCTTCGTCCATAAACGGCAATGAATTCCGATATTTTTGAGTTAAGCCTTTTGTTTAGCTGGGTTTTTTTTTCTAGGCGACCGATGATTTTTTCCATGAATACAACAAACTTATAACGTTACTGCTGGGGTCATTATAAACAAACTCAGCTGTATATAAAGAAAAAGTTTGAGTTAGGGCTGGGTTTATGTTGGATATACCCAGCGGTAGCTGCGGTGACAGTTTTACAGCGATTCCCGAAGAAGAATAAAAGCTAGGAAAACTGAGGGTTTCACGCTGGTTCAAAAAATATTTTTCTTAGACTTTTTCCTAAAGAAACTTGAGGTTGCAAATATTCCTGGATTGCTTCGCTTTGCTCGCAATGACGGCGTGGAGGCCAGTAATGACGCCACATCCGTCATTGCGAGCAAAGCGAAGCAATCCAGGCTCTTTAACCTTAGTAACACCAGGCTCATAGTTGCCAATCTTCAGCGGGAATCGCTGACAGTTTTAGAAATAACATTGTAATCCTTTTTGGATATGGTAGAATAGCTAGGAAGATGGACTTGAATTAGGCGAGGGAAAAATGGATTTTAAATCAGATAACAACACAGTTTACGGTCGGAGAGCAGCGGGTCAGGCACCTTTTGTTGATGAGGGACTGCGCTCTTATATGATCAGTATCTACAACCTCATGTCTTTGGGGTTAGGACTTACAGGGTTGGTTGCTTATTTTGTTGCGACGACACCTGAGCTGATCCAGCTATTTATATTAAGCCCATTGCGGTGGGTTGTAATGTTTGCACCGATGGGCATTGTTTTCTTTCTTAGCCTTCGTATCCAAGCACTCAGCTCGCCAGCGGCGCGTGCGGCTTTCTGGGCTTTTGCATCGATTATGGGATTGTCCATGGCTTCTATCTTTCTTGTTTTCACAGGGCAGAGTGTCGCCAGGGTCTTTTTCATCACAGCCTCAGTATTTGGTGGCATGAGCCTTTATGGTTATACCACTCGCCGAGATTTATCTGGGTTCGGTTCTTTCCTGTTTATGGGCCTGATAGGAATCGTTATAGCTAGTGTGGTTAATCTCTTTATGGCTAGCAGCGTTCTACAGTTTGCAATATCTGTGATTGGTGTTTTGGTTTTCACTGGGCTGACGGCTTATGATACACAGCGTCTAAAAGAAATGTATTATTCTACTCAATCATCTAGCGATAACGTAAGCAAGTTAGCTGTGATGGGTGCGTTAAGTCTATACTTGAATTTCATTAACCTTTTTATCTCATTGCTGTACTTATTTGGTGATCGGCGTTAGCCTTGAGCTAACCCATTCGAGACGGCACTTCCTGCCTCCTCAGGGCGAACGGCTACTAGGCTCCGTTCGCCCTGAGGAGGCAGGAAGTGCCGTCTCGAAGGTTTGAGGTTACAATGGTTCAGTTACGTGAGCTTGCCCAGCGGCTTAAAAAGTACGATCCTACTTTTGACGAAGAACTTCTCAATCGCGCCTTTCTTTTTTCCAAAAAAGCCCATGAATCCCAGTTGCGTGCGTCTGGTGAGCCATACTTTTCGCACCCCCTTGAGGTTGCTAACGTCTTGATTAACATGCGGCTCGATACGCAGTCCGTGGTTACGGCACTTTTGCATGATACCGTTGAAGATACTTTAGCAACTTTGGACGAAATAAAGAGCCTTTTTGGTCCGGAGATCGCCAAGCTAGTTGATGGTGTTACCAAACTTTCAAAGCTTGAGTTGCAGTCGGAAGCAACTAGACAGGCAGAAAACTTCCGTAAGCTAGTTCTGGCTATGTCTTCGGACATTCGGGTTCTCTTGATCAAACTGGCGGATCGCCTCCACAACATGCAAACGCTTCACCATGTCACCAATGAGGATAAGCGCCGTCGCATTGCCCGCGAGACTATAGATATCTATGTTCCCTTGGCAGAACGTATGGGCATGCAACGGATGAAAGATGAACTGGAGGATTATGCTTTCGGCATTTTAAATGAGGAGGCCCGGGAATCTATCGTTGCGCGCTTGCTTTACCTTCATAAAACAGCTGGTGGGACTGCTGAGGAAATTATTGGGCAACTACTACGTGATATGCGGCGTGCTGGCTTACATGTGCAAATTAGCGGGCGCGAAAAAAGCCCATATTCTATTTGGCGCAAGATGCAGCGGAAAAACGTTGCTTTTGAGCAATTATCTGACATTATGGCGTTTCGTTTAGTGGTTAATACGGTTGCTGATTGTTACCATGCTCTTGGGGTCCTGCACAGTAAGTATGTTAGCGTCCCTGGAAGATTTAAAGACTATATCTCGACACCAAAGCCCAATGGCTACCAGTCGCTCCATACGACGCTTATAGGCCCACAAAACCAACGTGTTGAAATGCAGATTCGTAACATGGATATGCATCAGATTGCTGATTTGGGTGTTGCGGCTCACTGGCAGTATAAACAAGGCACTTCGCGGGATGGCAAGCAATATGCATGGTTAAGGAGTCTTTTGGAGATTCTGGAACAAGCTTCAGGTGCGCAAGAATTTCTGGAACATACAAAACTAGAGATGTTTCAGGATCAGGTTTTTTGCTTTACCCCTAAGGGAGAGCTTATCGCTCTACCCAAAGGGGCTACGCCTATTGATTTCGCTTATGCTGTGCACTCGCAGGTAGGCAATCATGCGCTTTCCACAAAGATAAACGGGCGGCAAATGCCTTTGCGCACCATTTTGCATAATGGTGATCAGGTTGAGATTGTGACTTCAAAAACGCAAACACCATCGCCAGCTTGGGAACGCTTCATTGTTACGAGCAAGGCGCGTGCTGATATTCGCAAGTTTATCCGGAATCAGCATCGTGAGGAGTTCGGTGGCCGTGGTCGCTCGCAGATGTTAAAAGTCCTAGCTCGAGAGGGATTAGAGTTGGATGATAAGGCCATCGAGAGTGCCGGTAAACATTTCCATATTCAGGCTTTAGAGGATGTGTTTGCTCGTGTGGGTGCTGGGAGCCTAACCCCGCATGACATCATTGCTGTTGCTTATCCTAATCATAAACTCTCTGAAAAAAAGACAAAAGAAGAAGTCGTTGTTAAGACAGAAGTCAAAAAAGAGCACTACAAGGACACAGTATCTATTAAAGGACTAATTCCTGGAATGGCCATTCATTTTGCTGGGTGCTGCCACCCCTTGCCAGGTGATCAGATTGTTGGTGTCGTCGTGACGGGGAGGGGAGTAACAGTTCATATAATAAAGTGTGATACGGTTAGTTCATTTTCTGAGCCTGAGCGTCTACTCGATTTGTTTTGGGATGAGGATCATCGCAACAAGCAAAATCATGTTGGGCGATTGCGGGTAATTTTTGCTAATAAATCTAAGAGTCTTACCTCGCTGACAACGGCAATAGCAAAGAGTGATAGCAATATTATCAATTTAAAAATAACTCATAGAACAACAGAGTTTTGGGATTTATTTGTTGATGTTGAAGTAAAGAACACCGAACATTTATCGCAGATTATTGTTGCTTTACGTTCGATTGCAGTTGTTAATTTTGTGGAGCGTGTGTAGAATGATCGGTATTGGTGTAGATCTTGTTGATGCTAGGCGCATTCAGCGTAGCATTAAGCGTTTTAGTGCGCGCTTTTTGGATCGTATTTTTCTTGGTGTAGAACAAGAATATGTCAATCAGCGTTTAGGGGTGCAGAACAATAAAACTCCCGCTTTGTTTGCTAAGCAACAGGCACTTCACTATGCCAAGATGTATGCGGCAAAGGAGGCTGTTTTAAAAGCTCTCGGAACAGGGCTTGCACAAGGGCTTCATTGGCATCATATTGAGGTTAAGCGAGAGGCGACAGGAAGACCGTATGTGGTGCTTCATGGTGCTGCTCAGGAGCTTTTGGATAGATTGTCGCCGCTGACGCGCCGTATTGAGTTAAGTTTAAGTGATGAGTGGCCTTATGCACAGGCCTTCATCGTAATCATATAAGGAATTAAAGGGTTATGGACACAATAGACAGACAAGAAAACTCTCGTTTCTGGGCGGAAGTTCGGGGTCTTGCGATTGCGCTGGCCATTGCGCTGCTTATCCGTACTTTCTTATTCCAGCCTTTTAATATCCCAACAGGATCTATGTACCCAACATTGGAAGTGGGTGATTTTTTGGTTGTGACGAAGTACTCCTACGGTTTTAGCCGCTATTCTTTGCCGTTTGCTCCGCCACTGTCTGAGGGGCGAGTTCTAGCTGCGGTGCCAAAATTGGGCGATGTTGTTGTCTTTAATAACCCCAAGGACCAGGGGGATACATTAGCAAAAGATGATTCACTCTGGGGACAGTTCGTGGCTTGGTTTGATCCGAGGAGCTGGATGTTTGCGGATAAAGACCAAGGGCTTGACTATATAAAGCGTCTTGTTGGGTTGCCTGGTGATCGCATTCAAGTCAAAGCTGGCGTCCTCCATATCAATGGTGAGCCTGTGAAACTTGAGCGTATTGAAGACTATAGCATGGTTGTTGATGGGAGTTTAAAAGTTATACCGCAGTTCCTTGAGACTCTGCCCAATGGCGTGGTGCACCCAATCCTCAAATCACGGCCGTTTGGAGAGGGTGCGTTGGATGATACGCCTGAGTATGTGGTGCCTGATAAGCATTATTTTATGATGGGTGATAATCGCGATAACTCAGGGGACAGTCGCTTGCCAGATCGGGTTGGTTTTGTTAGTGAGACACAGCTTGTCGGCAAAGCTGAATTCCGCTTCTTCTCTACAGATGCAAAATGGAATCAACCGACTCAATGGCTTGCAGGTCTTAGGTTGGGTCGCTTTTTTACATGGATTCGCTAGTGTCCGCGAAGGAATCCTTGCAACAACGGATTGGTTATACCTTTAAAGACTCAGGTTTATTAGATCAAGCGTTGGTGCATCCAAGCCACGATGCTTCACATAAAGGTAAAGCTTTTCAGCGACTTGAGTTTTTGGGAGATCGCGTTTTAGGGCTTGTGATTGCCGAAAAGCTTTACCATCATTTCCCGAGAGAGCAAGAAGGTGAGCTAGCCAAGCGTCTTGCCGCGTTGGTTTGTCGCGAAGCTTGCCATAGGATAGCGCAGGATATTGATTTAAAATCAGCTTTATCTATAGATACTGGCGAGCTTTATTCGCACGGTTCTGTGCTTGCTGATGCGCTGGAGGCCTTAATAGGTGCTATTTATCTAGATGCTGGGGTTGAGGCCGCGCAAGGCTTCGTCTTAAGCTATTGGCAGGAAGAAATTCAAACGGGTAAGAGCCCGCCCAGTGAGCCTAAGACGGCTTTGCAAGAGTGGGTGCAGCGTCGAATGAAAAAGACACCGCACTATGAGACTTTAGCTATCACAGGGGCTGATCATGCTCCCACATTTCATGTCCGTGTGAGTGTTGAAGGTTATGGACAATCTGAGGCAACAGGCCCGACCAGAAAGCATGCAGAGCAAGCATCAGCCAAGCTGTTTCTAGAAAGGTTTTGCAATGATCTGGGGGGTTGTGATGTCTGAAACACGTTGCGGCTTTGTGGCTGTATTAGGATTACCTAATGCTGGCAAGTCAACCTTGGTTAATAGCTTGGCTGGTGGCAAAGTGTCTATCGTTTCTCACAAAGCGCAAACAACCAGGCATCGTATCCTAGGGATAACGGTTGCGGGGGATGCGCAGCTTGTTCTTGTTGATACCCCAGGTGTTTTTGCGCCGCGGCGACAATTGGACCGATCAATGGTCAAGGCTGCTTGGGGAGCTCGCGCAGAAGCTGACTTTTGTCTTGTACTCGTTGACGCCAGCTTAAAGAACTTGACCGACAATAAGAAGCTTTTGCAAAAATGCCCGGGTGCCTTGTTGGTGCTTAATAAGATTGACCGTATGCCACGGCAACGACTTTTAGCAGTAGCTCAGGAACTAACCCGTGATACTGATGTCGCAGATGTGTTTATGATTTCGGCGTTGCGGAATGACGGCATTGATGATTTACGTGAGAGCTTGGGTAAGCGCGTTCCTGTGGGGCCGTGGGTTTTTGATGCGGATGCTCTGACGGATCAACCGCAACGCCTGTGGGCTGCGGAACTGACGCGGGAGCAGCTATACTGGCAGCTAAATCAGGAATTACCATATGATACTTGGGTTGAGACGGAGCGATGGGAAAACTTTGCCAATGGTAGCTCTCGTATTGATCAGATCATTTATGTCAACCGTGAGGCGCAAAAGAAAATTGTGATCGGTGCGAGGGGCGAACGTATTAAGGCTATTTCAATCGCTGCTAGACAAGAAATGATCCGTCATCTGGGAGCGCAAGTTCATTTGTTCTTGCGGGTGAAAGTTCAGGAAAATTGGTCGGAGAAGGCCGATATATACCGCTTTCTGGGTCTTGATAGCTCTCCTAAGGTGTTGCGCCAATAACACAGTTTTTGCAAAACGTTACTGTGTTGAGCACGTTTTTTCGTATTTTTCTTCAAGTCTCGGTTATTTATTAAATTGGTTTAATTAGTAATAGAGAAAGGAGATTTTCATGAAGAAAATTTCTCTCGCAGCAACAGTCGCTTTAGCTCTTTTGGGTGCGACTACAGTTGCAAATGCGAACGGCACAGTAAAAAGTCAACCCGCTGCTACAGCTACAGCAGCAGCACCCGCAACAGATGCGGTTGTAAAAACAGATACGGCTGCAAAAACTCCAGTGAGTGGGGCGAAAAACCCTGCGTCAGCTGAATTAATTGCTCGGCCTGCTAACCATCAATCAACCAACTTTGAATTAGATTTCATGGTTCCGGTCTGGCAGCCATCTTGTGGCGACAGACTGCTCGCAATTGACATGCGTGGTATGACCGATACGCGGCGTAACAAAGAAGGAAACTTTGGTGGAGTTTACCGTCAAATCGTTAACAACTGTTTTGTTCTAGGTGGTTATGTATATGGTGACTATCGCCGTACACGCAATCACAACAATTTCGGCCAGTTCACTTTTGGTGCTGACTACCTCAGCAACATGATTGATGCACGTTTGAATGGTTACATTGCACAAAACAAGATCAAGCCTATTAAGGGTGCAGCCACAACAACGAAATTCGTTGGCAACAATATTTTGGCATTCGACAAATTTGAAGCTGCACAAAGCGGTTTCGATGGAGAAGTCGGCGTTCGGATTCCAATGCCAGGCATGAACAATGTTGAGACACGGGTTTTTGCTGGAGGCTACCGCTTCTCCCGCAGTAGCACGAGAACAATGGCTGGTCCACGTGGTCGCCTCGAAGTTCGTATTCTTGATCTCATCAATCCAGGTTCACGCTTAACATTGGGTGTTGATGTCAGCCATGACAGCGTCCGTAATACCACTGTTAACGGTGTTATCGGTTTGAGAATTCCACTACAGTTCGTCTCTGGTGGCAAGGTGCCACAAGGCTTGCAACGCCGTCTAGCTGACTACGTCTACCGCGACGTTAACGTTAACACTGGTGAAGTAAGTAAAAGCCATTTGATGCAGGATCCTAGAACGGGTAAAGATTACTTCGTTGTCAACTTCAAAGGATCAGGATCTGCTACAGCAGCTACGACTCAAAGTGGTGATGGCACGGCTGAGAATCCTTTCGCAGTGTTCAATGATGCAGGAGCGCGAGCGAAAATAGCTGCTCAAGAGGCTACTCTGACACGCATCACTGGTTCTGGTACGATAACTGGAAACTCGACTAGCGTTACCCCGCTTAACAACCAAATTTACTTTGGTCCGAATCACGACCTAATCTTGCAAGATGGCAAGGATGGTCGTTTCGTAAAGGTTCAGACAGCATCATCTGCTGGCGGTGGCATTACCATGACTGATGGTGTTGGCACGGCGGCACAATTCGTTGTAGGAGCGGCTAACCCAACAGTAAAGATCGCTGGTTTCACCTATGTTCCTAGCGCAGCTGCTGGTAACGCAGGTACTGCTGCTCTTATCTCAGGTGCTTATACTGGTAATGCAAGTGTTATCATACAAGATATGATCATAACGGGTAATGCTGCATCGGCTACACCTCAGATTAATCTGGCCTTTAACGGTGCGCAAACTTCAAGCTTCACAGGTTCCAACATCGCCTTTAACGGCTTTGTGGCGACTCCAGGTGCTGGTTCTGCAACAGGTATCCTAGTTGCAAACGGAGCAGCAGCAACCTTTGGTGGAAACGTTACAGTTAATACTAACAAGATTAGCATAACTGGTGCTACTGCAGCTGCAGCTATTGTTGGTCAACGTATTAACACCATTTCATCAACGACAAAGTTTACCGATACTGGCAGTACTTACAGCACTGGAGCTACAGGTGTGGCTATCGGTGATTTGACAGGTACGGGGGCAACTGCTGGTAAAGTTGATTTTTCGGTTAATAATGCTACTGTGAGTAGTTTGACTGGTACAGGCGTTGCCGTAAACCGCTCTAATACTGGTGTTATGTCGAATACAACCATGACAGGTGCAGTTAACAACAGTACCTTTACCTCGACTGCTGGATCTATAGACGTCTCTGTAGGCAGTGGCACGGGTGCTGCTGTTGGTAATGTTGTGCTAACTCTGGCTGGCAACAAGCATACAGGCACTAATATTGGTGGACTTGCTGTTCAGGTGTTTCAACAACAAACTGCTGCTAACACTTCTACAGCTGTTGTGAATATGAACAACGTTGCGATTACAAGTGGTGCCGGTGCTGACAGTATAAACATCGCCACATATGGTGGTATTACGCAAGTGGGTGCTGTGAAGATGGTCTTTAATAAAGTGAC
>JBAWWF010000016.1:0-11247 GCA_037146895.1 Alphaproteobacteria bacterium
AAGTATACTCGGTCATGTCTCAAAAAGGGGGAGCAGGCAAAACAACTTTAGCTAAAATACTAGTCCCTGATTTACCGTATTTATCGATAGAACAGTTGCTTGAAGAATGAACATGAAGTATTTATTTTCGACATTGAATTTTTATTTCTCTCGCTTATTTCTTATGTGGTTAGGCATATGCTGCATAACGATTATGAGCGTTGTCTCGTTGTTCGAGGCGACCGAATATGCCAGGCGCGCAGGTGGCCGTGCGCACGTTGGCACCTCGCTGATCCTGGAGATGGTCTTCCTGCGGCTTCCCCAACACCTTGAGCTCCTGCTACCTTTCATGGTCTTGCTCGCGACCATCCTCAGCTTCTGGCGACTCCATCACAGCGGTGAGATTGCCGTTGCGCGTTCAAGCGGCGTCTCTATCTGGCAATACGCCAGCGGCCTTAGTTTCGTGATTATCATTTTAAGCGTCGTCGATCTTGTAGTGCTTAACCCAATTGCCGCAGCGATGACCTCACGCCTGAAAAACTTAGAGGCCATTACCTTTAGCGGTCAAGAAAATCGCCTCGCTATATCAGAAACCGGCTTGTGGCTACGCGAGGCTCATCAAGCCAAGAGTCAACCATCCGAAGGGCAACCCTCCCGCCAAAGCATCTTCCATGCAAAATCCGCCAACCTCAAAGAGGATAGCTTTTATGATGTAAGCTTTTATCAATTCTCCGAGGCAGGAAAATACCTCGAAACCATCAATGCAAAAAAAGCGATCCTTAAAGACGGATACTGGGAATTAACCAACGTCAACCAATGGCGTGATGAAACCGTGCGCGAGCTCCAGACCTTTAAAATACCCACAGAATTGACCATTCACAAAATTCAAGATGGTCAATTATCCCCACAAAGCATTTCTTTCTGGCAAATCTCCGATTATATAGGTATTTTAGATAAATCAGGTCTATCAACCACAGGGTACCGTCTGTATTGGCACGCACATCTCTCCAAAGTTGGTTTTATGATATCTATGGTGCTATTAGGACTAGCGTTTTCCTTGCGCCACCCCGCGCGCAGCATCAACTTATTGTCGATTGGAAGCGTCCTCAGCCTAGGTCTCCTCATCTATTTTATGCGCGATGTCGTTTACGCGCTTGGCCTAGCCGACAAGATACCAGTGATGCTGGCTTCGTGGACACCAGCCGTCGTCACAGCCTTACTTGCCTCAACATTAATCTTGCATCTTGAAGATGGATAAATCGTCATTGCGAGCGAAGCGAAGCGGAGCGCGGCAATCCAGGAAACTATTATCCTTAGGTTGCTGGCTTTCCTGGATTGCTTCGTCGCTAGCGCTCCTCGCAATGACGGAGAATGGAGCGATGGCAGTGCCAGCTGCCGCCGCCGCTGCCGCGCCCCTCCTCGTCAAGGCTAACCAGACAACGTACGCGAGTTCTCTAGATAAAATCGTCGCCAGCGGCAATGTCCTGGTTTATCACAATGACAGGACCCTTCTGGCTAACGAGGTAGTGTTTGAACGCCACCAGGGCACTATCGAGGCCGACTGTGAGGGATGGATGCGGACTCTCTCCGGCGACCTTATTTGGGCCCAGCACGTGACGCTGGAGGAGGATCTCGACAAGGGCAAGCTAACCCAATTGCGCATTCTCATGGCGGACAACAGCCGCTTTGCTGCCGTTGAGGGCCTCTACCATCACGAAGACACGGACCTGTGGGGGGCAGTGTATTCACCGTGCCGCGTTTGCCAAAACGCCGAGGCGGTTACGCCGCTGTGGCAAATCAAAGCCGACCAGGTCACCCACAACAAGCAGGACGAGGTCCTTGTGTACAAGAATGCACGTCTGGAGATTATGGGTGTACCCGTCATCTACACTCCTTATTTTCGCCACCCCGACCCTACGGTCAAGCGCAAAACTGGGCTCCTCGTACCGGTCTTCAGCACCTCAAAAGACCTTGGTTTTATATTTGGACAGCCTATTTACGCGGTCATTTCGGATGATAGCGATACAACAATCACCCCTATACTAACCAGCAAACAGGGGCCGATTATCATTGGTGAATACCGCAAGCGTTTTCGCAATAGCATGTGGCTGCTCCACGGCAGTTATACTCAAACCCATAACTTACCTAACTTTGCGGGAAGTACCCTCCCCTCGCCTACGCCCAATCGCTGGCATGCGATCGCCAAGGGGCGCGCGGAGTTAACCGACGATCATCTGCTGACCATGGATCTTAACCGTGCGAGCGACACAACGTACTTGCGCCGTTATCCGGTCCTGCCGCAAAAATCTTTTCTGATCCCCAAAGACAAGAACCTGACCTCGACAGTGCGCTTGGAGCAGTTCTTGGAAAAAAGCTATGCGTCAGCCGCTTTTTATTCTTTCCAAACGGATAATAAGCCGATAACGCCTTTGGTGGCTCCGCTTGCTGATTATCACTATCGCTCCACGCCAGGTCTTTACGGTGAAACCTTTGAGACGACGTTCAATTTCTTATCCCTAACGCGCCAGCTTGATATTCCAGGTAAGTTCCCCAAGGATTCGCAGCGGGTTTCCACAAGTGTTGGCGGGCAAGTCCCCTATATTTCTCCTTGGGGAGATGAGTGGAAGGGGGAGATGTGGCTACGGGGCGATGCTTACCGCCTCAATCATTTTCGTAAGCATAGCATGATTGCGCCGCATCTTCATACCGAGGGGCGTTTATTCCCGCAGGGTGCATTGCGCTGGCGATATCCTTTCATTAGCTATACGAGCACCAGCAGTTGGCTAGTGGAACCGGAGGCAATGTTCATCAGCTCTCCGACTATGGGAAACAAACAACGCTTTCCCAATGAAGATGCTGATAATGTGGAGCTTGACTACACCAATCTTTTCAAACTGAATCGCTTCTCCGGGCTTGACCGCCTCGATTGTGGCAACCGCTTAGTCTATGGTTTGAATAATAGTTGGCAATTCCCCTCGGCTCGCCGCATTGTTCTGTTTTTGGGCAGAACCAGCCGCCTTGATCACCAGCAGGTGCTGCCGCCAGGGGTGGGCGAGGATGCACACGGCTCGGACATTATTACGCGCCTCAAGGTTGAACCAGCGGAGTGGCTGAACTTGCGCCATCAATCGCGCTTGCAGCATAAGGACATGCACCCGCGGGTTGCTGAGACTTATGTGATTGTCGGCAACCGGAAATTGAGATTACAAACTGGGCATATTTATATTTCTCCGCAACCTACGCTTAACATTAATCAGATTAATCAAGTGAATTGGCAAATCAGTACGCAGGCTATCTCGCAATGGACGATTGCATTTGCCGAGAGTAGGAATGTGCGCGGCGGGGTTCTCGCCCGCCTGCTCACCTTTAGTTATCAAAATGAATGCCTGCAAATGGATATCGGGGCTTACCAAACGGCCTATCAAGACCGTGACATCCGCCCCGATGTAGGGATGCTCTTCAAACTAACCTTTAAAAACCTGGGGACGTTCAGCCCGCTAGCCTCGCCAAACTCCCCCAGCGATATCTTTAACTCGTTTTTTAGTTAGGGGTGCTTACTGGGATAAACCCTCACTGTTGTTGGTTTCAAATTCCTGTATTTCAGCTTCCAGTTTGGTAATTTGCCCGTTAATGCCAGGAAGTTTTTGTTTAGCCTCTTCTTTATCAACAGCTCGCATACTACGTGATTTCTTTTTTAATGCTGTTTGCTGATCTTCCAATACACTAAGCCTTCCTTTCATCTCATTAAGTATAAGCCCAACATTTTTACCAGCATTGACTTTCACAGTGCCACCAGCTTTTCGCTCTGCTAGAGCTACTTTCGCTGCGTCTTGTTCTTTTTTCATAACCTTACCGGCAGCCTTGTTCGCCGCTTCAGCACCTACTTGTTTTCTTACAGCAGCGCCTTTAGCTTGTTCAGATTTGCTCTTAGCCTCTTCAGAGGTTTTTTTACCGGCTATTGCTTTGGCATGCCCTTCGGTTGCGGTTGTATGAGATGCTTCTATTGCCTTCTGCATTGCAGTAAGGTCGTTTACTAGACCATCAATAGTACTCTCCACTGTCTCTGCATTTGCTTTTATGGTTTTTATTTTAGAACCATCCCAGAGACTACGAAGACTCTCATCTATTAGCCCTTGTGCAATTAGTGAGCCCATCTTTTTATTAATGGCATCAGGTTTGGATCCTCCTGTGGTTCTATTGCACTCCTGCATGCTTTTTGCAAGCACTACCAATTCCTTCACGGCACTCAATGCTTCTGCATGCTTTTCTATGGCTTGTCCATGCTCAAATGCAGCTGCGCTATGTTCTTGTACTGCTGCGCCATGTTTAGCTGCATCTGCACCATGTTTAGCTGCCTCTGCCGCATGTTTAGCTGCTTCGGCCGCAGCTGCTGCTTCTAGACGAGTGGATGACATTGTTTTACCGCTTCCGGTAATACTCTTAAGCTGCTTACCGCCAGCTCTTATCTGAGCTAGTGTATCACTTCTTGCATCTGCCTGCTTTTTGTTTAAACCCTGTTGCGCATTAGCAAGTTGCTGCGGCGCAGAAAGAGGTGTCGGCGCAACTGGCACACCAGCAGCACTCACCGCGCCGATGCTTAGTCCAACAATAAGAGCAGTTGATAATAATAACATGTGTTTCATTGTAAAATTCCTTCCATTGATTTTTTCATAAAGAACCACTCTCATGAAAAATTTAAAAAATACTATTTTTAGAATACGGAAAAATGGTTAAGAAAAGGCTAACTACCCAGGTCTATTAGTGTTTTAAGTGAAAGCCCTGGATTGCTTCTTCGCTGCGCTCATCGCAATGACGGCAGAGAGTAAACGCTATGGAGCTTGCCCTTGGGCTTGACCCGAGGGTCATTGCGAGCGAAGCGCGGCAATCCAGGAATGTCTGCAACCTCATGTTTTTTGGGTATTACTTTGCAAGTCTCACTCTTAATCACATCCAAACCTAGCTTCCGGCAACAACCTATCCTTCTAGCCTAAGATGCCGCTATTGCTGCCGTATCTGTCGCTGCTAGCTCTGCTGGTACCGACGGTGCTGTGCCTGTCATTAGTTCAATTGCTTTTATTTGCTGATCATAATTTTTTGTTATATATGCATCGGTATAATTATGATTTTCGTTTGCAATTTTTATTTGCGAATCAAGATCTGCTTTGCTAATTTTTTTACTGTATTCTTGATATAAAATGCTAATTGCTGTTTTTCCTTCATTAGTTCCGCGACGTACTTTGTCTATCTTTGCAAGATCGCTTTTCCACTCACCTTTTATTTTTGCAATTTCTTCTTTTTGATTCTTCTTCAGCGCAGTAATTGCAGCTATTTGGGCCACCTTTATCGCTTTCAAGGCTGCTACATTACTAGCCCTTTGTGTATTTACAGCAGCTGTCAGGTCTTTCCCTGTCTGCTTTACGGCACCAGCCGCTACTTTAACTTGCCCCTTAGCGTCAACATGCGCTGCTTTGGCATGAGAATGTGCTACTGCAAGTTCATGTGCAGCCGCAGGCGCAAGCGGCATTCCACCAGGCTGGTCGCCAGCCCCAGTCGGCTCAGTCGCCGCCATGGCATCCAGCCCCATTACCGCCCAAACCGCCAGACACACTGTTGTTGTGATCACCTGCATTTTATTTTCCTCTTATCTTCCATAATAATGTTTCGTCTCCCCTCCAGATTAAAAAACAATCCTTAATAAGGAGTTAATTTATTGGCTGTCATTTCGTTTTTTTGTATTGAAGCGACTTTTAAATTTTGCCCATCTTGAAGGTGGTGGTGTTGTTGCCTGATACTGCGCAACAGGTGCTGACGCAGCAGGTACTGGCGCAGCAGCAGGCTTTTTAGCAAACGGCCTTTTAAATGCTTGCACTGCCTGCGCTTTTAATAGCTCACTTCTAGTTGTTTTAGCAGTTCCTTGTATTAATGCACTCCGTTTAGCATTTAATGCATCCAACTTGCCACTAATGGCCTTCATCTGCACATTTAGTTCCTTAATTTGCTCATCTAAAAGTGCTACATTTTTTGTTGATCTTCCAAGAGCAGCCGCTTCAGCGTCCGCAGTCTTTTTGCCAATTTTTGCATTCTTTCTGGCAAGTTCTGCAGCAGCTATAGCTTGTTCTTGTTGCGTCTTATTTGCAATCGCCGCTTCATGCTGCTGTTTCAGCGTCAAAGGCACTGCCGGCACTCCTGTCCCTTCCGCCATTACATCCATCATGCCAGCTCCGGTTAACATAAGTCCTGCGGCTAGCGCTACTGCTGCTAATTTCATCTTTAATCTCCATTTGTTGTGTATAATTATTATTCTACGTTCTATATTAAGAAATAATTGTTAATATTAGGTTAATAAGCAGATATGATTCAATATTAGGTAGATCCTCGGGTCAAGCCCGAGGATGACAGCAGGGGTGGAGATGACAGCAGGGGTGAGCTTGACAGCAGGGATGGAGTCGACAGCAGGGGTGGAGATGATAAAACTCCCCCAATTGTCATCTTCGGTCCCCCGCGTTGTCATCCTCGGGCTTGACCCGAGGATCTGAAAAAAGGCACTATGAATTGGCGGAGAATTTGCGTATAAAGGCTAAGAGCATAACTACTTAAGAGCGCAATAAAAACAAAGGAGGATACCGTGGCATCTGTTAATAAAGTGATCCTAGTGGGCAACCTTGGAAAAGATCCTGAGGTGCGTTTTAGTCCCGATGGCAGCAAGATTGTTAACCTATCTCTTGCAACCAGCGAGAGCTGGCGTGACAAAGCCACTGGTGAAAAAAAGGAGCGCACAGAATGGCACCGCGTTGTTATTTTCAACGAGCATTTAACAGAAATTGCGGAGCGATACCTCAAAAAAGGGTCGAAAATCTTCATTGAGGGCCAACTGCAAACGCGCAAGTGGACAGATCAAGAAGGCAAAGACCGCTACTCCACAGAAATTGTTCTGCAACGTTATCGTGGTGAATTAACCATGCTCGATAGCCGCAATGCTGGGGATGACGGGAGTTCTACAGCAGGGGGCACGCAGGACTATAGTCATGCTACTGGGCCTACGACGACAACACAAAATTTTGATCAATTAAATGATGAAGTTCCTTTTTGATCCTCGGGTCAAGCCCGAGGATGACAACGCTAATAAAATTGGGTATAAATAGAAAAGCATGAGCATGCAATCAGACATCAAGCCCGTTGCTATTGAAGAGGAGATGAAACGCTCCTACCTCGACTATGCAATGAGCGTCATCGTCGCCCGTGCACTTCCTGATGTGCGCGACGGGTTGAAGCCCGTGCACCGCCGCATTCTTTATGCGATGCACGAAAATGGCAACAGCAACGACAAGCCGCATCGGAAGTCGTCGAGCGTCGTCGGTTATACCATGATGCGCTTCCACCCACATGGCGATATGCCGATTTACGATGCCTTAGCCCGCATGGCGCAGGATTTCTCGTTGCGGCTGCTCCTCGTCGATGGCCAAGGAAACTTCGGCTCCATCGATGGTGACCCTCCAGCGGCGGCACGTTACACCGAGGCGCGCCTGAGCAAGCCAGCGCATCAGTTGCTTGAGGATATTGATAAAGATACAGTTGATTTTCAACCCAACTACGATGACTCAACCCTTGAGCCGAAAGTGCTGCCCGCACGTTATCCGAACATGCTGGTTAACGGTGCCAATGGTATTGCTGTTGGCATGGCGACCAACATTCCGTCGCATAATTTGGGTGAGGTTATCGATGCTTGTTGCGGCCTTATTGCCGACCCTTCCCTCTCCGATGAAGACCTGATGACCTATGTGCAGGGGCCGGACTTCCCAACGGGTGCGATTATTGTCGGGCGCGCTGGCATACGCGATGCTTACCGCACTGGCAAGGGCTCCATCGTCATCCGCGGGAAAACTCATTTTGAGAAAATACGCGGCGACCGCGAGTCCATCATCGTTGATGAAATCCCTTACCAGGTCAACAAAGCGCGCATGATTGAGCGCATTGCGGAGATGGTTAAGGACAAGACCATCGAGGGCATCTCGGACCTGCGCGATGAATCGGACCGCGACGGCATTCGCGTCGTCATTGAGTTGAAGAAGGACGCGGTCTCAGAGGTGGTGCTCAACCAGCTGTACCGCTACACGCCGTTGCAGACTAGCTTTGGCATTAACATGCTCGCCCTTAACCATGGGCGTCCAGAGCAAATGGGGCTGAAGAAGATCTGCCAATCCTTCCTTGAATTCCGCGAGGGTGTTATCGTTCGCCGCACGCGCTATGAGCTGCGAAAGGCACGCGAAAAGGCCCACGTGTTCTTGGGGCTGGCATTGGCTGTCGCGAATCTTGACGCGCTAATCGCTTTGATCCGCCAGGCACCTGACCAGCAAACTGCTAAGGCGCAGCTGCTAGCTCGCACCTGGCCCTCGGAATCGATTGGTCCGCTGATTACTCTCGTCGAGGGCAGCGATGATCCAACTGTAGCACCGCCAACCGAGTACCGTTTTTCCGATGCCCAAGCGCAGGCTATACTCGATCTGCGCCTGCGCCGCCTGACGGGGCTGGAGCGGGAGAAGATCGCCGCGGATCTCCGCGAGCTGGGCAAGCTGATCGCCGGGTATCTGACGCTGCTGGGGACTCGCCAAAACATCCTGAATATGATGCAGACTGAGCTGATCACCATCAAGGAGCAATTCTCAACGCCACGACGGACCACAATTGAGGACAGCCAAGGGGCCGTTGATCTGGAAGATCTGATCCAACGCGAGGACATGATCGTCACCGTCAGCATGGCCGGCTACATCAAGCGGGTGCCGCTGTCCACCTATCGCGCGCAACACCGCGGTGGCAAGGGCCGCTCCGGCATGGGCACGCGCGACGAGGACGTGGTAAACGATGTGTTCGTGGCTAACACCCACAGTCCGATCCTGTTCTTTAGCTCAACGGGCAAGGTTTATCAGTTAAAGACCCATCGCCTGCCCTTGGGTAATCCGACAGCCAAAGGGCGGCCGATGGTGAATCTGTTGCCGATTGCTGCGGGCGAGACGGTGTCGACAGTTATGGTGCTGCCAGAGGATGAAACACAGTGGCAGTCAGTAGACATTATGTTTGCGACCTCTAAGGGCAATGTACGGCGCAATCGCTTGAGTGATTTCCTCAACATCCGGGCCGGCGGCAAAATCGCCATGAAGCTAGATGCAGATGAGACCCTGGTTGGGGCACAGCTGTGCAGCGAGGAAGCCGACGACGTTATTCTCTCGAGCTATGCGGGCAAGCTCATCCGCTTCCATGCTAATGAGGTACGGCTGTTTGTAGGGCGCGACTCCAATGGCGTGCGGGGTATACGCCTGCTGGGCAAGGATCGCGTCATCAAGATGGCGATTGTCACACGCATGGATGCAACAACCGAAGAGCGCGATGCGTACGCAAGGCAGGCGGCAAAGCTGCGGCAATCGGACGATGAGCCCGAGCTTGATTTGGAATCGACCACGCCTGCGACTATATCTCCAGAACGCTTTGCGGAACTGGCGGTCCAGGAGCAATTCTTCCTCTGCATCACCGAAAAGGGATATGGAAAGCGCAGCTCGTCCTATGAGTACCGTTGCACCAACCGCGGCGGACAGGGGATAGATAACATTATCGTCAACATCCGCAATGGCGGCGTTGTTACATCAGTGCCCGTCCACGATACCGACCAGATTGTGCTCGTCAGCGACTCAGGCCAGCTTATTCGTTGCCGCGTTAATGAAATTCGCGTTGTCGGGCGGCGCACCCAAGGGGTTAGAATCTTTAACCTTGCGGATGATGAGCGCGTCGTAGCCGTGAGCTTGATCAAAGAAACCGATAAAGAAGGTGATGCTGATCTTGAACCTAGCTCAAGTTAAACTCCTTTCCATCGTAATTCCTGTATATAATGAAGAGGAGAATCTGCCGATTCTTTTCTCGAGGTTAATCAGCGCGCTCGATGCCCTGGAGGCCCCCTATGAGATTATTTTCACCAATGACGGCAGCCGCGACAGTTCTTTAGCACTATTGCAAGAATTTCACGAGGCACACCCAAAACAAGTGCGGATTATAGATTTCCAAGGAAATTACGGGCAGCACATGGCTATCATTGCGGCTTTCGAGCAAGCTCGTGGTGACGTTATTGTTACCCTAGATGCTGACTTGCAAAACCCGCCTGAGGAAATCGGCAAGCTTGTAGAGGCCGTGCGCGCAGGGCATGATTACGTCGGCAGCTACCGTGCGTGCAGGCAAGATTCGTTCTGGCGGCGGTGGATGTCGCGCTGCATCAACGTTTTACGCGAATCCATTACTAATATTCACATGCGCGATCAAGGCTGCATGTTGCGCGCCTATACACGCCCTGTATTTGCGCAGATTATTAGTGCACGCGAACGTTCAACGTTTATACCCGCCCTCGCCTGGCAATTCTCGATGAACCCCACCGAGATCGAGGTTCGCCACGAAGCACGCGTTGCTGGCACTTCTAAATATAACCTGTACAGCTTGATTCGCCTTAACTTCGACCTGATCACTGGGTTCTCGCTGGTTCCGTTGCAGCTGTTTACCATATTCGGTATGGGCGTTTCGTTCTTAAGCGGCCTGTTGGTTGTATACATGATGGCACGGCGTTTTATTGTTGGACCAGAAGCCGAGGGACTCTTTACATTAGTAGCTATCCTTATATTCCTAGTTAGCGTAGCCATTACCGGCATTGGTTTAATAGGCGAATATGTTGGCCGCTTAAGCCAGACGGTCAGCCAACGCCCGCGCTTTGTTATTCGGCAAATGATTGAGACTGCGGATGATGACCAAAAAGTTAAGTAGTTGAAAAATAAGTGGTTTTTAACTACTGGATTGCTTCGCTTCGCTCGCAATGACGGATGGGATATCATTGAACACAATATAAGCACCGTCATTGCGAGCGAAGCGAATCAATCCAGGAATCTTAATAAAATTTTGACCATATCTATTAAATCCTTTTTCTTTAAGCGGTGACCTACTACCCATGACCAAAATACTACTCTTCGCTTATAGTGCGGCCGGCCATGCTTGCCTTGAGCATCTCATTGGCATAAATGAATCAATTGTTGCAGTTGTAACCCACAAAGATAATCCCCAAGAAACCTTGTGGTTCCCCTCAGTGGCCGAACTAGCCGCAAAGCATGCTATCCCCGTTCTAACGCCTGAAAATCCTAATGACCCCCTCTTTATCGAGCAGCTTAAAGGATTGCAGCCGGACTTGATCCTTTCCTCCTACTATCGCCAAATGCTCGGTGAGGAGATTCTAGCACTGCCTGG
>JBAWWF010000017.1:0-11245 GCA_037146895.1 Alphaproteobacteria bacterium
AGAAAATAGCAATGAGCGTAAGCGAATGCGCTATTTTCTTGCTGTCCGGTACCCAGGGGCAACATGCACTAACCTTGTTGCAGACCTCCCCTGGGTACCGGACAATAAGATTTTCTAAGGGATCACGATGTGATCCCAAGATAATCTAATTTCCGGTATGACAGATATGAGATAACACATCACTTTTAAGCCTTCCTTATCCCGAACTGAGGTTAATCTAGGCTTCTTTTGAATGCTCCAAGCGAGCTTTGGCTTTTATATCTAGCATATCGAGCGGTGTTGGCTTGCCACTTCTTATGCCATCTTGAATAGCTTTTCGCAACTCAATTAACTGTCCCGTACGTATGTGGTCAAATTCTTCAAAAAGGCGCAGAGCTTCTCTTATGACTTCGCTAGAAGAATTATAAGCTCCAGAGTCAACCTTCTGTTTGACCAATGCTTCAAAGTGAGGGGTTAGAGACACGTTCATGCATGTTTTCCCATGTGAGTTATTTATAAGGAGCTTAGCATCAATAACACAAAATGTCAATGATTGACATTTTGTGAACAGCTGTCTTACGAAGCGCGGCCTAAAATTTCTCGTTTGCCGACATGGTTGGCAGGGGACACGACGCCTCGTTTTTCCATTATCTCTATAATACGGGCGGCACGATTGTAGCCGATTTGCAAATGCCGCTGCACAAAGCTTGTTGAAGCTTTTCCTTCACGCATGACGATATCTACGGCCTGTTGGTAGAGAGCATCTTGCTCCTCATTCTGTTCAAGTCCGCCATCATCATCTGGATCAGCCGTGACCTCATCTAGGTAACTAGGTTCCCCCTGTTTACGCAAGAACTGCACGACGCGTTCAACATCGGTATCACGGCAGAAGGCACCATGCACGCGGGTGATACGCCCTGCGCCCTGCATGTATAGCATATCGCCTTGTCCTAAAAGCTGTTCGGCCCCTTGCTCGCCTAAAATTGTCCGGCTATCGATCTTGCTGCTAACCTGGAAGCTGATGCGCGTTGGAAAGTTTGATTTAATTGTCCCGGTGATCACATCAACCGACGGACGCTGCGTCGCCATAATTAAATGGATACCTGAAGCGCGAGCCATCTGCGCAAGCCGTTGCACTGCGCCTTCAATTTCCTTGCCAGCCACCATCATCAGATCAGCCATTTCATCGACGACAACGACAATCATCGGTAATAGGTCTGTTGCCAAGGTCTGATTCTCAAAGATGGGTTTTCCCGAATCGGGATCAAATCCTGTTTGCACGCGGCGTACCAGCAGCTCACCAGAACTCTTGGACTCACGCAAGCGGGCATTATAACCGTCAATGTTGCGCACGCCCAATTTGGCCATGAGGCGATAGCGATTCTCCATCTCCTTGACCGTCCACTTTAAAGTCACAACGGCTTTTTTAGGATCGGTAACCACGGGCGTTAATAAGTGTGGAATGCCATCATAGATTGATAGTTCAAGCATTTTCGGGTCGATCATAATGAAACGACAGCTCTCCGGTGTTAAGCGATATAGAAGGGACAGAATCATCGTATTTACCGCAACGGATTTTCCTGATCCTGTTGTACCAGCAACCAATAGATGCGGCATCCGCGCTAGGTCAGCAACAATCGGATTGCCGGCAATGTTTTTGCCCAGTATGAGCGGCAAGCTTGCCTCTGTTTCCTTATATGCTTGTGATTGCAGGAGTTCACGCAAATAAACGGTTTCACGGCCAGGATTCGGCAACTCAATACCGATGACGTTGCGACCGGGCACCACGGCAACGCGCGCGGAAACTGCACTCATCGAGCGGGCAATATCATCAGCCAACCCAACAACGCGAGAGGTTTTAACTCCTGCTGCGGGCTTCAATTCATAAAGTGTCACAACTGGCCCTGGTAATGCATCGGTGATCTCACCGCGGATACCAAATTCCTCAAGCACCATTTTGAGCTGCTGAGCCAGCGCGTCAACGACCTCTTTCTTAATTGTGACCGTAGGCCCGACCTTTACCTTCTCTAGTAACTCAAGAGGTGGCAGATAAAATTCATCCTGTGCCCCCATCGATTCATAATTGGCCATATCAGGAAGGTCCTCAAAGAAGGATTCTGCCTGCTCTTCCTGAATATCGCTTATGTCTGTGATAGGTTCAGGAGCAACTTGTACGTCTTTTATTACATTTTTTATTATATTCTGTTGCTGCGGCACAGTCCGCTTAACCACAGCCATAAGATCCTCAGCAGGTTCTTTATGACGCATGATAATCTTGAGTAATGCGCTAAAGGTCAGACCTAGACTTTTCCATAATACTAGTCCAAGCAAAAGAGCTGTGGGGACAAAGCCAGCATATACGAGGGTTGTGGGAGATATCCCCGTTAACCATAAAACACGCATCGCAAGAAGATCACCGCTGGCACCTCCTAATCCACTAAATAAAGGCCAGAAATCAGGATTCGGCCAAAAACCGCCATAAAGACATACCCAAACAAGAATGATACAGGTTGTGCTCAATATAGGTAATAGGCGCAGCGGCTTTTGCGGGGCCCGTAAGATGCGCGCGCCAAGTAGTGCCATAGCACCAACTAAGATGATAGTTCCCAAGCCAAATAGTTGGAAAAAAAAATCGGCGGTAAATGCGCCAAAGAGCCCTAGCCAATTTTCAGGTGCTGCCGCCGTCGCGGTATTCCACGATGGGTCCGTTGTGCGATAACTGAAACAACTCAAGGGTATCGCAATGGCAAAACCGCACAAAACGAGACCAAGAGTAAAGCGCAAAGTCCTAGCAGCTAACGAATGCGCCGCCTCTGGGAAAAATGAAGTCTTTAAAGTAGGAGCTCGTCGCCGCGTCATTTTCACTCATGCATGGTTTTATATTTAATATCTGTAGTATAACAGAGCTCATAGGTGGCGGACAGGGCAATTCATATTTATGCAACGGGTAATTATTATTGGTGGCGGCTTAGTTGGAGCGACAACAGCCATTGCTTTGGCGCAACAGGGCGTGCCCGTTACCATCATTGACAACCAAGCACCATCTCCAAATCAAAATCTTGATGGCCGCACAACGGCTGTTAGCTACGGTTCCAAGCTTATTTTTGACAATCTAGGTCTTTGGCCTTTGCTGGCCGCTCACGCTTCGCCTATCTTGCAAATCCGTGTCTTTGAGGAGGGCTCGCCCTGGCAGGTCGCTTATGATTCGCAAACGATTGGCAACCACCCTATGGGCTTTATCATTGCTAACCCGCATCTGCGCCAAGCCTTGTGGGACCGAGCTCAAGAGTTTACGAACCTCACATGGATAGCCCCTGCCCAGGTCGTTGCCACTCACTATCACCCAGCATGTGTTGAGCTGCACCTGAATACTGGCGAAACAATTTCTGGGCAACTGCTTGTCGCTGCTGAAGGGCGGCACTCTCCGACCACCAAAGCCACAGGAATACCGCAAACTAGCTGGAGTTATGAACAAGCCGCATTTGTCTGTACCGTTCATCATGCTGTGCCCCATGACGGTGTGGCCTGGGAAATTTTCTCAACGCGTGGGGCGTATGCACTGCTCCCGCTTACTCCTTGTTCAGAGACGGGAACGTCACGTTCCGGTGTTGTGTTTACATTGCCCTTAAAGCAAGCCAACGACCTTATGGCTAAGGATAGTGCAGAAATTTCCCATTTCTTAAGCGAGCACTTCCGTTTTTACGTTCCACTACAATTGGTTGGGGAGAGTTGGTGTTATCCGCTCTCAGCCATGAAACTGGAGCGCATTATCGATCAACGCTTAGCTATTGTTGGCGATGCTGCTCACGTTGTTCATCCCATAGCTGGGCAAGGGGTTAATCTGGGCTGGCGTGATGCAGCGGCTCTTGCGTTTGAAGTTGGTGAGGCATTTCGCAACGGTCTAGATATTGGTAGCCAGACGGTTTTAACTCGCTATCAAAAGCAACGACAGCCAGATCATCGGCAAATGCTGCAAATGACCGACGGAATCGTGCGCTTGTACGGCAAGCAATCAACATTATTTTATTTTTTACGCAACGCTGGTCTTGGTATTGTCGAACAGCTACCGCCTTTGAAACGCCTACTGATGAAACACGCTATGGGAATTAGCTGACTTCTGCCATCTGAATCCTGTCTTCTGCGATAGCTCCAAGAGATTTAAGCTTGCGGTGCAGGGCGGAGCGTTCCATCCCGACAAACCGCGCTGTTTGGGAAATATTGCCACCGAAACGATGAACCTGCGCGCTCAGATACTCGCGTTCAAAGACCTCGCGCGCTTCGCGTAAGGGCAGGGAGACAATATCCGCACTACCCGTAGTGTTAACATTAAAAGGTAATCCTGTGCGGATTTCTGGCGGTAGCATATCTGCGCGAATAGACTCACGCGGTGCCAATGTATTCATAATTAGCACCCATTCAACGACATTCTTGAGCTGACGGACATTGCCTGGCCAGGGATAAGATTGGAGAATAACCAGGGCTTCATCGCTAAAACGACGCTGTGCTTGATTATGTGCTGAATCAATGCAACTCAAAAAATGTTGCGCCAACAATGGGATATCACCTACACGATCCCGCAACGGGGGGATTTGTATAGGGACGACATTAAGACGGTAGTACAAATCTTCGCGGAAATTACCCTTCTCGATTGCGGCAAGCATATCTGCACTGGCTGTAGTAATAATCCGCACATCAACATCAACGCGCTGTGAACCTCCTAGCCGTGTGAACCCATTTTCCTGTAGCAAGCGGATAAGCTTAGCTTGCGTCGGCAATGGAAGGTCCGTCACCTCATCAAGCACTAGCGTACCTGCGTGTGCCTGCTCAATTAGGCCCACTTTGCGAGGAATGTCGGATGATTGCCCTATAATTTCAGTACCAAATAGCTCAGCCTCCAAATGATCTGGATGCAGCATCCCGCAATTGACAATGATTAACGGTGCGGATGCTCGCTTAGACTGCGCATGGAGCATGCGTGCAGCAGTTTCCTTTCCAGACCCTGATGGACCAGAAATAAGGACGCGGCTATTAGTTGGTCCTGCTTTCTCAATCGTTTGCCTAGTCTGGTTCATTAAAGGAGTTTGTCCGATCAATTCATTGGACAGCCCTGCTTTTAAGCGCAGTTCAGCATTTTCACGCCTTAAAAAAGCGGATTCGATAGCTTTTTCAACAACGACAAGGAGGCGTTCTATTTGAAATGGTTTTTCAATAAAATCTTGCGCACCCTTTTTAATTGCGGAAACCGCAGTTTCTATAGTGCCATGGCCACTGATCATTATTACTGGAACAAAAGGGTGATCACGCTTAATGATATCGAGAACCTTAAGTCCGTCTCGTTCGCCATCTCCCAACCAAACGTCGAGAATTACAAGGCTTGGTTGCCTGGATTTAATCATTTCAATCGCCTTGAACCCGTTATCAGCAACACGAGGACAATATCCCTCATCTTGTAAAATCCCGGCGATTAGATCGCGGATATCGGCCTCATCGTCAACAATGAGAATGTCTTGAGCCATCAGGTAATAAGTCCTTTGTAGGTTACTTTGTGACAGTTCGCGGAAAAACTAATGATACGCACGCTCCACCTGTTGCACCGTCACATAAGATCAACTGTCCACGATGATCTGTTGCTATTTTAGCAACAATTGACAGCCCAAGACCAGTCCCTTTTCTTCTAGTTGTATAATAAGGCTCTAAAAGATGCTCACGCCCTTGTGATGGGAAGCCAGGACCATTATCCTCAATGGTAATTTTAATTACCTCTTCCGTATCTGTTAGAGTTAGCTGAATCTTCCCTGGTTCACCATCAAGTTGTGGTTTTTCAAGAATAGCATTAACTGCATTCTGTAAAAGATTAGTTAGAACCTGGCCGATTTGTTGTTGGTCGCATAACCAAATAACCGGTTTTGGTGGCAAGACAAGCGTAAACTGAATTTCTGGATGAGCTTCGCGTTGTAGAAACATAGATTGCGAGCAGATCTCATTCAAGTTTTCTTGCTCGAAAACAGGTTCAGGCATGCGTGCAAAAGATGAGAATTCCGAAACGAGGTTACCAATATGCTGGACTTGCCGCACAATAGTATCTATACAAGCGTTAAAGGTTTCTGGGTCGCTCTTGATTTCTTTCAAATAACGGCGTTTAAGGCGTTCGGCTGATAATTGAATAGGAGTCAAAGGGTTTTTGATTTCATGAGCAATTTTACGGGCCTCATCTGACCAAGCGGCTTTTTTCTGAGCCATTAGCAAAGGAGTGACATCATCAAAAGTCACAACAAAGCCATTTTCCGCAACCACACAGACCTGTAGAATGCGCACCAATCCTTGGCGGGTGATGGTGATTTGCTTGTTCAAAGGAATGGCTGGCTTGAGCAATACTTCTTCTAAAAGCGTAGCAATCTCTGGTGCAATATCATTAATGTCTGTGTTCTTAGCGATAAGAGGGGAGATAGCTAGTAAATCACTGGCACGACGGTTGCTAAAGTTGACTTTGCCCTCGCGGGTGATGCCCATAACGCCGGCGGAAATTTCGGCCAATACTGACTCAAGGGTTGAGTGGGCCGTGATAATATCTTGGCGTTGATGATCAAGCTGTGCTGTCATGTGGTTGAAAGCCGCCGTCAACGTGTTGATTTCATTGTGGCTGGTGCTCTCTTGTTCAATCTGTACCTGGAGGTTGCCCTCACTGACTTGCTCAGCAGCACTAATGAGTTTACTAATAGGGCGCATGAGAATGTTTGCTAGGGTTAACCCCATCCAAATAGCTGCGAGTAATAGCAATAAAGCTACGAGGGAGAAAAAAAGCACAAAGGTAATCTGTAAGCCTGAACGCTGTTGCTCTAATGCTCGATAATTAGAAACAGCTGTTTCTGTTTGGGTTAAATGCTTAAGCACGGAAGGGTCTACCGTTTTGCCTATATAAAGGTAGGTTTCTGTGAGAGGGTCTAGCCTGACAAGGGCACGCACACGATCACCTGTGCGGATAACCACTGGCTCTCCATTGCGGCGGGCTTTTTCAAAAGATTTATCGAGCTCAGCCGTATCATCAAATTCAAGAGCAAAGGTTAGTCGTGAGCGATTGATCACTTCGTGCTGTTCCTTAAAGACAAGCACTTCACGCAGCTTATGAATCTCTCCCTGATGCGTTAAAACTTCTGTAAACTCAGCAGGTGAATTCAAATAGTATGGCATATCGGGACGCAATTCTAAAACCATGCTGATCGCGTCTTGAGAAATAGAGTTGATGTGTTCCTTCACATAAGCCTCGGCAACTGTATGAGCCTCATCGATAGCGGCTTGCACAGGTTTACCAAACCAAGCTTGCACAGCACCATTGAGATAGAAAGCAGAAAAAACGAATACCAGAATCGCAGGGACAATAGAGACAAATGAAAGCAGTCCAACCAGCTGAATATGGAGCTTGGAACCAGCTATCCCTTTTTTACGTTCCAGCCAAAGGCCAACTAGCCTTTTGGCAATCACGACGGCTAATGATAAAAGCAGGAACAGATTGAGATAAATTAGTGGAAACAAGCTTTTATTGCGATCAGGACTTGTCCCAAGCAGTACGATATAAGTAGAAATGCCAGAGATAATAGCTGCAATACTTAAGCTGACCGCGATTAAACTTGATAAACGATACTTGCTTCTGAAAAGTCTAATCAATCGTATACTCATTAAGTTTCTTTCTTAATGTATTACGATTAATACCTAAAACTTCTGCCGCTTTTTTTTGGTTACCACCAACAGCTTGTAAAACCACTTGCAGCAATGGCTTTTCAATCTCACGTAAAACGCGGTTATAGAGTCCTGGTGGCGGTAGAGCTCCTTTTCCGTGGTCCGCAAAATAGTTTTCCAAATAATAAGTCATCATTTGAGCTAAACCCAAGGAAGAAGACAGATGACAGTGGACAGATAACAGATTAGGGTTGTCATCTGGATTCGGCGGACTACTATCCGTAGGTACTGCCATCTGTCCTCTGTCTTCTGTCATCTGTCCTTTAGCTCCTATCGATACAAGAAGAATAAAATTGTGAGATGAACACTAGCATTGCTGGGGCCTGATCAATTTGGTTTAAGGATGCCCGAAATTCCGCTGAACCATCAAGCCCTTTAGAATACCAACCTACATGTTTACGTGCCATTCTAACACCGATTTCATTTCCATAGTGGGAGAGCATAGCCTCCATGTGTTCATGCATGATAGCGTGTTGTTCCTTTAAAGAAGGGGCGGCAAGTTCATCTCCTGTTTCCAGAAAATGGGCAACCTGGTTAATGAACCACGGGCGTCCATAGCTCCCTCTGCCAATCATTACGCCATCTGCACCACTGGAATCAAGGATATTTTTAGCATCATCGCAGCTTACAACATCACCATTAGCAATGACCGGGATATTCACAGCTTCTTTAATCTTGCGGATGAAGGACCAATCAGCCCGACCATTATAGAGCTGGCAGCGGGTGCGACCATGGATGGTGACCATCTTAATGCCGCACTCCTCAGCGATTTTAGCTAACTTAGGGGCATTGCGATTGCTGTCATCCCAGCCAGTGCGCATCTTTAACGTAACCGGCACCTTAACGGCATTAACCGTTGCTTCGAGGATTTTAGCTGCCAGGAGTTCATCACGCATAAGTGCGGAGCCCGAATAGTTATTAACGATCTTCTTCATAGGGCAGCCAAAATTAATGTCGATAATGCGAGCGCCGAGATCCTCATTAAGCTTGGCGGCCTCGGCCATGACCCCTGGTTCACAACCAGCAAGCTGCACCGCCATCGGCTCCTCTGCGGCAGATTTTTCGATCATCCGAAGGCTTTGGCGCGTTTGGCGAATCATCGCCTGGCTGGCAATCATTTCGGAGATCACAAGCCCCGCACCTAAACGCTTAACCAGACGCCGGAACGGCATATCCGAGACACCAGACATCGGTGCCAAAATAACTGGCATCTTTAAATGAATGTCTCCAATGGCAATGGCCATATTCTAAATATATCCTTTTGAACGACTCCCCATGCTAGCTTCCTAAGCTAGTTGCGGTCAAGTGCTACTAAAAGCGCATGCAGGTCTTCGTCGCTTATATCCTGTAAGGACAACGACTGTTTGTGCAAGGCATGCTTTGCCTGTAGTTCCTTGATGCGCAAAGCTACCGCTAACTGATCTTTTTCCAGAGCTTGTTCGTAAAGCCACTGCAAATCTTTCAAAAACTCTGGTTGGTCAAGGTTAGGGTGTGCCATGCATTCTCCTCATTATATAGTGCAAGGAGAAGTATAAGGTGTTTTTTCCCGAACTACTGGTCCAAGAGAAGTCCCATTTAGAGACTTGAGCCCTCAGCTTGTGGCTTAAGGTCGCGGCCACGCATGGTCCACAGGGCAAAGCAGGCGAGGGTGGAGAAGACGAGGCCACCCCGAAATGCGCCACTCACACCGTAGAGGTCGGAAAGGTGCCCAGCCAGCCAGTTAGCAAGCAGCACCGCTATTCCTGTTACCAGATAAAATAGGGAGAAAGCGGTACCGCGCAAATCCGCCGGCGTTGCGTCAGCGACAAGGGCCGCTAGCAACCCTTGTGTCGCCCCCATGTGCACACCAACCACCACCACACCAAAGATGATATTACCAGGGGAGGAGGCGGCCATCATTAATATATTGCCAAGAACGAGGAACAGCATACCTTTGAGGAGCATGTCATAACGGTTAGTGCGATCAGCTAATTTGCCGACGGGATAAGCAACCGCAGCTTGGACAATATGATCGATGACTATGATCATCGGTAATAATGCTATTGACCAACCCAATTCTCGAGCACGCAATGTCATGAAAGCCTCGCTAAAGCGAGCCATCATTAACAGTGATGTGATAAAGAGGAGCATCCAAAAGGCAGGCGGCAGGACAAGAACATGGCGAATATGCCAGGTTGGGCGGGTGTGGGCGGCCTTATTCACAATTGGGGGTGCTTTAACGACCATTAGTAAAATCAGTAATGCTATGGTTGCAGGAATGGCGGAGAGGATGAAAACGAAGTGGTAGTTGTTGCTAGAGAACCACATACAAGCTGCGGCGATGCCGGATCCAAAAACTGCTCCCATGGTGTAGAGTGAATAGCGTAGGCCATAGCTGCGACCTAGTTCTTGCGGGGGGGATATGTCGGCAACAAGAGCATCAGTGGGAGCTGCGCGAATACCCATGCAGAGGCGATCGATGAAGCGAGCTACAAATACCCAGCTTATAGTACTGGCCGCAGCGAACATCAACTTAACAACGATAGTGCCAAAAGAGCCAGCAGCAATGAGTGACTTACGCTTTTTTACATAATCGCTAAAAACGCCTGAGAAAATCTTAAAAACAAAAGCTGTGAAGTAGGCAACGCCTTCAATGAGGCCGATTTTGGTCTTTGATGCTTGCAATACTTCGCTCAAGAACATTGGCAAAAGTGCAAAAACCATCAGTGATGAAGTGCTCCAGCAAAAACTCATCCAGGCAACACCCCATAAGCTAGTGTCGTGTGTCTTCGTGTCCTGTTTTTGAGGATCAGTATAAACCAAATGTTATTACTTTAACTGTGGGTTGATATACTCAAGATAAGCATGTTTTATAAGATAATCAAGTGAGATCCACGGGTCAAGCCCGAGGACAGGTCCGAGGATGACAGCGGATGGTAGGGATGACAAGCGAGTGGTCGATGTATGGGCAAATCCGAGTACAGAGCTTGAGTATCTCTGCTGTCATCCTCGCTCCCTCCACCGTCATCCTCGCTCCCTCTACCGTCATCCTCGGCTCCCTCCACTGTCATCCTCGGGCTTGACCCGAGGATCTAAACAAATTAACTATTTCGGTATGAAATATTTTGTTTACATTATGACCAATAAACCTGAAGGAGTCCTTTATGTAGGTGTCACCAATGATCTTATACGTCGTGTTTACGAACATAAAGAAACATACCAAGATGGATTCACTAAAAAATATCGCTTAAAAATGCTCGTCTATTATGAATACACAGATGATATTAGTGCAGCAATTCAAAGAGAAAAAAATTTGAAACATTGGGTTCGCGAATGGAAGATAGCATTAATAGAGAAAATGAATCCTCAATGGCGAGATTTGTATGAAGATATTGCTTGGTGAGATCCTCGGGTCAAGCCCGAGGATGACAGCGGGGGGTAGGGATGCCAAGCGAAGTGGTCGATGTATGGGCAAATCCGAGTACAGAGCTTGAGTATCTCTACCGTCATCCTCGCTCCCTCTACCGTCATCCTCGCTCCCTCTACCGTCATC
>JBAWWF010000018.1:0-11216 GCA_037146895.1 Alphaproteobacteria bacterium
CTTAGAAAATCTTATTGTCCGGTACCCAGGGAAGGTCTGCAACAAGGTTAGTGCAGTTTGCCCATGGGTACCGGACAGCAAGAAAATAGCGCATTCGCTTACGCTCATTGCTATTTTCTAGCTTCCGGTATGACAGTGGAGCACATCTTATGGCTTTCTCTTTTATCCCGAACTCAGGTTAATTAGCAGAGGAGATTTTAGAGATGATTGAAATTAAAACATTAACTGGCACAGTTATCGGCAACTACAAAGACTACAACGAACTTTGTGATCATATTATGGAACAGGAAAACCTAAAGCTCCTAGCCCCCAATCCTGACCTTCGTAGTTTGCAGTGGAGCTTTACTGTTTATAGTGAAAGGCAGGCAGTTGCAATTAGCACAGGCGATTGCACGAAGTTGTACCACGTCATCCTGACCCCCGAGGTTGATCTGGGTTCCTTAAAGGAACGGTGGTGCCAAGACTTCTGTAAAGCTCATGATCTGGTGATCAGCTAATGCTACAGAAGCTCTAGCCCTAGAGCGACGGCCTCGCCGCCACCGACGCACAAGCTTGCCATACCCTTGTGGAGCCCATGATGCCGCAGTGCATGCAGCAAGGTTACGACAATGCGCGCACCTGATGCTCCAATGGGGTGTCCTAAAGCACAGGCCCCTCCCCATACATTAACTTTTGTATGCGGAATTTTCAGATCGCGCATCGCCGCCATAGTAACTACCGCAAAAGCCTCGTTGATCTCGAACAAATCAATCTGTTCCATCCCACAATTCATCATCTTTGCCACTTTGCGCATCGCCTCGATAGGTGCTGTGGTAAACCATTGCGGTTCTTGCGCGTGACCACCATAGGCGGTGATGCGCGCTAATGGCTTTAGCTTTTGCCGCTTGGCCGCCTCTCCTGACATCAGGACAACTGCTGCCGCGCCGTCAGCTATAGAAGAAGATGTTGCTGCGGTAACCGTACCGTCCTCGCGAAAAATTGGTTTCAGTTGGGCGATTTTCTCTAAATTAATCCGCGCAACCGTCTCATCTTGTGTCAAGGGATCTCCCCGTAGTAGCGGCACAGGAACAATTTCTGTGGCTGACCAATCTTGATCACGGGCTTTTTGAGCGCGCACAACGGACTCGCACGCAAAAGCATCCTGCTCTTCACGAGAAAACTGGTACTTGTCAGCGGTCTCCTCGGCAAAGCATCCCATGTACTTTCCCTGCTGATAAGCATCCTCCAGACCATCGAGATACATATGATCTAAGACTTTACCATGCCCCAGGCGATATCCCGCACGGGCGCGATCTAGAAGATATGGCGCATTGGTCATGGACTCCATGCCGCCTGCAACAACAACCTCCGAATGCCCTAAACGAATCTGATCGCAACCGAGCATGATAGCCTTGAGCCCTGAACCACAAACCTTGTTGATGGTTGTGCTAGGAACACTTTCGGGTATGCCGCCATGAATAGACGCTTGTCGTGCTGGAGCTTGACCTAGGCCAGCCGCTAAAACACACCCCATGTATACCTCTTGCACTTGCTCCCCAGCAAGCGAGGCAGCTTCAAGTGCCCCTTCGATAGCAACAGAACCCAGCTTCGGTGCTGTGACCTTGCTCAAAGCCCCCTGAAAGGCTCCCATCGGCGTCCTCTTCGCTGCTACAATAACTACATCAAATGACATAAGCCGCTCCTAATCGCCACTACATATAGATATTTTATCTTTTGAAAGTTTAATATTCTATGTTAATTTTGCGAAAAACAAGGAATTGCCTTGAAAAAGTTATCTCTTTGCCGTAGCTGCTACACCATCTACCATGCAAGGCGGGGAGTAAGTTAGGTTTACTCCGTGCAAGAGCCCGTTATCCCTAACGGTTATAACGCAATTACTGTTATTATTGACAGGTGTCCAACCGCCAACCCCGAATATTGAACTATGTCCCTCGACATGGACGCAAAGATGCTCTGGCCTGGTGTATAAAAAGTTACTGTATATATACTGATTAGCTTGAACTTTATATGTGCTCAGTATACCTGGGCCAAAAGGCATACACATCCCGCCTATATAAGAATTAAATTCAACTGAAATAGGCAAAGTATTGTAATTTTCAACCTTTAAATATTGCGCTGGTGCAGATGTGCTGGGTATGTTGTATCCTGTAATGGGGCCAGAGCTCGGGATCATTTGTCCTGGAACTATCTGTCCTGGTATCAGCGCTATTGCATAACTCACAGAAGATAGCACACCAGCTATACTAGCGATCATTAACATTTTAGTTATAATTTTCACTACATATTTTCCATTTAATTTCCTAATAAATTACTGTAGCAAAGAAATATTAAAAAATAATGAAGGGCATTGCTGACAAAAATTATAAAAAAAGATCCTTGAATTTTGCTGCAATCCGCCTTATCTATAGGGATAGTCATGTCCCCTTCTTCTAGAGGCCTAGGATGCTGCCCTCTCACGGCGGTGACAGGGGTTCGAATCCCCTAGGGGACACCATCCGTTTTCGCTAATCTCGCCATAGCGCGCTTCGCGCGGCGGCGGATTAGCTGCGGTGGGGGGCTGTATGCTTTAGAAGCCTATGCATAATATCTGGCAACACTTATACTCATATTATGGATGGTTTTGAATTTAACAAAATAGTAGCTAGCATTCTCATTGCCCTCCTAGTGGGTATGCTAGGCAGCTTAATCAGCGAAGCGTTAATTCATCCCCAACCTTTGGCAAAAAATGGTTATGTTATTGTGGGAATAGAGGATACAGCAGATACCAAAGAGGGGAACCTCAAGCAAGAAACAATTGCTGCAATTGAACCGCTTTTGGCAACAGCAGATGCCAGCAAGGGACAGCAGATCGCGGAAAAACGCTGTAGCCAATGCCATACTTTCAAAAAAGGTGAACACAATAAAATTGGCCCCAATCTGTGGAATGTTGTTATGAACCACTTTGGACACGTTAGTGACTTTGCCTTTTCCAGTGCCCTTAAGGCAAAAGAGGGTAAATGGGATTTTGAAACGCTGAATCATTTTATTTACAAACCCAATGCTTTGATAAAAGGCACAAAAATGTCTTTTGCAGGCCTCAAAGATGATAAAGAACGGGCTGATTTGATTGCATTCCTCGCAACATTGAACGATACAGCCATACCTTTGCCTTCCCCTAATAACCAGGAGACTAAGTAATTGAAAAATGAGATTTTTTTAATTCCTGGATTGCTTCGCTTCGCTCGCAATGACGGATTATGTGATGCTCGCGATAATAAAGAATCCGTCATTGCGAGCGAAGCGAAGCAATCCAGGAATCTTAATAAAGCTTTAGTTTGTCTCTTGTTGTTGTTAGTGGGCATTAGAGAAAGCTCCGCCCAGCCCACATATGGTTTTTCTACGTGGGGCCGGCTACGCTATCCTGCTGATTTCACCCACTATGATCACACCAACCCACAAGCCCCCAAAGGCGGTCATGTTCATTTTGGCGTTATGGGACGCTTTGATAGCTTGAATCCCTTTATTGTTCGTGGCGACTCAGCACCAGGCATACAAATGACTATCGCCCTTCTAATGGATGATAACTACGATGAGGTTGGGACTTGCTATTGCTATCTAGCACAAGGAATCGAGGTTAGCGCAGATCGCCTCTCTGTAATATATGATCTCAACCCCCAAGCGCACTTCAACAATGGTGAACCAATCACATCTGAAGATGTGCTGTTTTCTTTTGAAGCTCTTAAAAGCCAGGGGCAACCGATGTACCGCAGCTATTTTGCTGACATCAGCAAAGCTGAGGCTCTTGGCCCCCATAAAGTCAAATTCACTTTCAAGAACACCCATAATCGTGAGCTCCCTTTGATTTTAGGGCAATTGCCGATTTTATCCGCCAAATACTATAAGGATCATCCATTTGACGCGACAAACCTAACTGCGGCTCCTTGTTCCGGCCCTTATGAGATTGAGAAAATAGATCCAGGGCGCAGTATTACCTACCGCCGCGTCGCGTCGTGGTGGGGCGAAAATATCCCCAGTCAAAAAGGACGCCATAACTTTGCCCGCATCACTTACGATATGTACCGTGATAATAACGCGCTTTTCGAGGCATTTAAGTCAGGAAGTACTGATATCTTTTCTGAAACACGCGCAAGTCGGTGGAAGACGGGATATGATTTCCCTGCCTTGACCAAGGGATTTGTCAAAAAGCTTGAACGACCTTCACGCCTTTATAGTGGAGCCTCATCTGGTTTTTTCTTTAATACAAGACGCCCAATTTTCCAAGATAAGCGCGCTCGTCAAGCCCTGACAGAAGTTTTTGATTTCGCGTTCGTTAATCATACTTTTTTCTATGATGCCTACAAACGCAACCATAGCTATTTCCCTGAATCAAGCTTTGAGCAGCATGATATTCCTAAAGGTAAAGAGCTAGAAATACTAAGAAAACATAAGCAACATCTGCCCCCAGAACTTTTTACACAAGCCTTTAGCCTGCCCGATAATAGCGGTGCAGCATCCATGCGCCACGTACAAGAAAAGGCTAGTAAATTGTTAAAAGAGGCTGGATGGGTTCTGGAAAATAATGTCCTTCATAAAGAAGGAAAACCGTTCCATTTTGAAATCCTTATTGCTGATCAAAGTACGGAACGCATATTGCTACCATATGTTAACAATTTAAAGAAGTTAGGTGTTGAGGCATCAGTACGTCTCATGGATACTGTCAATTACATCAATCGTGTTGAATCCCTTGATTTTGATATGATAATTGCTGTAATTGGCCAAAGTAACTCCTTGGGCAATGAGCAGCGTAATTACTGGGGATCATCGCAGGCCAACAAAAACGGTACTCGAAATTACGCAGGCATTCATGATCCTGTAGTTGACGAGCTAATAGAATCGGTTATTGGTGCAGCAGATTATGAAGAACTAGTAACGCATGCCAAAGCACTAGATCGCGTCCTATTGTGGGGGCATTACATGATTCCTTATTGGCACCAACCTATGGCTTGGATCGCTTACTGGGATCGCTTTGACCAACCGGCTATTTCTTCCATGTATGCCACTGCGCCTTTCAACACCTGGTGGATTAACAAAGAAAAGGACCACAAGTTACAAGCAAGAGCATCAGACGATGCAAACAAGCCCTCCTGGTGGCAACGCTTGTATAACTGGATCAGAAGGTAGTTAGGGTGCATTACCCACAATCCTTCTTACTGGTTCACATAATTCATATGCATATATTAACTTTTTTGTTAGTATATGCATATGAAAAGTGAAAAAGTATTTCTCTGATAGGTATTAACTAGCATGGGTAGTTATATCCTCCGCAGGCTTTTGCTGATCATCCCTACCTTGTTTGGCATCATGACCATTAACTTCTTGATTGTCCAAGTCGCTCCTGGTGGACCGATTGAGCAGATCTTGGCCAAGGTTCGCGGCCAAGCTTCCGATGTTGACAGCCGTTTAGGCGGTGCCACACAAGAAGCAATGATGGGCAGCAACGAAGGTGGTGCTTACCACGGCGCACAAGGCGTTGACCCAGCCTTTATCAAAGAATTAGAAAAGCAATTTGGTTTTGATAAGCCCCCACTTGAGCGCTATCTCAAGATGATAGGGAGCTACTTAACCTTTGACTTTGGTCATAGTTATTTCCGTGATGATTCGGTTATCTCTCTTATAGTTTCCAAGCTGCCGGTTTCGCTGTCTTTGGGCTTGTGGACCACGTTAATCGTCTATCTTATTTCCATACCCTTAGGGATAGCCAAAGCCTCTCGCGATGGCACGCCCTTTGATGTATGGACCAGTGCTCTGATTATTGTTGGCTACGCTGTACCTGGTTTTCTTTTCGCCCTCCTTTTAATCATCTTGTTTGCTGGTGGTAGTTTTTGGACTGTCTTCCCTTTGCGTGGCCTATTCTCGGAGAATTGGGATTCCTTAAGTTGGGGCAGCAAAATTCTCGATTATTTTTGGCATATTACCCTACCGATTACAGCCATGGTCATTAGCGGTTTTGCTAAGCTTACATTATTAACAAAAAACTCCTTTATTGAGGAAATTAACAAGCAATACATCATCACCGCCCGTGCAAAAGGGTTGAACCAAAACCAAGTTCTCTACGGCCACGTCTTCCGCAACGCCATGCTTATCGTTATTGCTGGATTTCCGGCTACCTTTATCCATCTCCTTTTTACATCCTCCCTACTGATAGAGGTTTTGTTTTCACTAGACGGCATTGGTTTACTCGGCTTTGAAGCCGCCACGAGCCGTGATTACCCAGTCATGTTTGGTACACTTTACTTTTTTACGCTTATAGGACTGTTCTTGCACCTCATCAATGATATTACATACATGCTCGTTGACCGACGCATTGATCTTGCGGCGAGCAAAGGGTAGCGATGCAGTTATCTCCTCTGACAAAACGTCGTTGGTCACAGTTTTGCTCGAATCGTCGCGGCTTTGTTTCTCTATGGCTTTTCCTGTGTCTCTTTTGTGTGAGCCTATTAGCCGAATTTATCGCCAACGATAAACCTTTGATCATCTCCTACAAAGGGAGTTGGTATTACCCCACCATTGTTATGTATCCTGAGACAACTTTTGGGGGAACCTTTGAAACAGAGACCAATTATCGCGATCCATATGTGCGCAACTTAATCAAGGATAGCGGATGGGCACTGTGGCCGCCAATCCCCTTTAGCTACACAACCGTTAACTACGACCTCACAGTGCCTGCACCTGCACCACCCTCCAAGAACAACTGGCTCGGCACCGATGACCAAGGACGTGATGTGGTTGCTAGACTCCTCTACGGTTTCCGCATCTCTATTCTTTTCGGCCTAGCCTTAGCCGTATTCAGCTCAATCATCGGTATCTTTGCCGGAGCTATCCAGGGCTATTTCGGGGGCAAGACCGACCTCATCCTCCAGCGTGTCATCGAAATTTGGGGTGGCTTGCCGATACTTTTCCTGTTGATTATCCTTTCCAGCATTATCGCACCTAACTTTTGGTGGTTGCTTGGAATTATGTTGCTGTTTAGTTGGATGCAGCTTGTTGGCGTCGTACGCGCTGAATTCTTACGCACGCGCTCGCTTGATTTCGTCCGCGCGGCTGAAGCTCTCGGTGTTTCCAATGCACGCATTATCTGGCGCCACGTCCTCCCTAATGCGATGGTCGCAACAATTACCTACCTACCCTTTATTATCAACAGCTCCATTGCTACTTTAACTTCGCTTGATTTCTTAGGATTTGGATTACCACCAGGTTCCGCATCCCTTGGCGAGCTCCTAACCCAAGGCCGCAACAACATCCAATCGCACTGGCTGGGTCTGTCTGGATTCTTTTCGCTTGCCATACTCCTCAGCCTTCTAGTCTTTATCGGTGAGGCCGTTCGCGATGCCTTTGACCCACGCAAAGTAAGCCTATAGTGTTAAGTAAAAATTTAGTGCGGATGTCTGCATTTTAAGCATGACACTAAATAGTAACTTCTTTAGTGCTGTGGTGCTTAATAGAGTCGGGATCCAAACCTAACTTCATAACTTCTTCACGAGCCGCTTCATAATCATTTTCGTCGGTTGCGTTAGACAGGATAAACTCTGCCTTTCTTGTCGCGGAATAACTCTCAACAGGTATCGTAACGTCTGGAACAATTAAAATTCCTTCTCTATTTGCTTTCATAAGTCACCTCCATGTGCTTAAATACCTCAAATTACTGAATATATGCAATAAAAAATGATATTTCCTCGATACACAATTATTGATATATAGTAAGCCTATGACGTTATTATCTGTCTCCAACCTATCCGTGCAATTTCGAAAAAACCATCAGCCGATCTGTGATGCCGTCACCGCTGTTAGCTTTACCTTAAATCAAGGCGATACCCTCGCTCTCGTTGGAGAAAGTGGCTCGGGAAAAACAATTACCGCCCTATCTATTTTAGGTCTGCTCCCCTACCCTATGGCACATCACCCATCAGGATCGATTTTATTTGAGGGGCAAGAGCTTCTCAACGCCAGCGAAAAAAAACTGCAACAGATTCGCGGCAATCGCATAGCCATGATTTTCCAAGAACCGATGACAGCCCTCAATCCGTTGCATACTATTGAGCAACAAATCCAGGAAGTTTTATTCTTACATAAGAACCTCAACAAAGCAGAGGCGCACGCCAGAGTGATTGAGCTTTTGCAACTCGTAGGCTTTCGCGACGGTGTGAAGCGTCTCAATGCCTACCCGCACCAGCTCTCCGGCGGACAACGTCAGCGAGTGATGATTGCAATGGCTTTGGCCTGCGAACCCACTCTGCTGATTGCTGACGAGCCTACAACCGCCCTCGATGTCACCATCCAAGCCGAGATCTTAAAGTTGATTCAAGATCTACAGCAGCAGTTCGGTATGGCACTTTTGCTGATCAGCCACGATTTGGGCATGGTCGCAAAAATGGCTTCGCGCATTGCCGTGATGCGCCATGGCGAAATTGTTGAACAAGGTACTTCTACAAGCATTCTCAAGAACCCCCAGCATCCGTACACACAACACCTGATAGCTGCTGAACCGCGAGGGCATCCTGCTCCCCTGCAATCTAACGCACCGTTGGTGTTACAAGCCACGAACATCCGCGTCAGCTTCCAGGCCCGCCGCCGCTGGCTGCAAAAGAAGACTCCTGATGTTTGGGCCGTTGATAATGTCTCACTCGCAATCAAGCAGGGTGAGACCCTGGGCGTTGTTGGCGAGAGCGGCTCTGGAAAAAGCACCCTGGCTTATGCGCTTCTAAGATTGCTACCCTGTAGTGGTGAGATCAACTTTGAGAACCATTTACTGCATCAATTAAAAACTCGTGACCTTCGACCTTTGCGGCAAAAGATGCAGATTATCTTCCAGGATCCATTTAGCTCTTTAAACCCACGCCTGTCCGTAGGTCAGATTATCGCTGAGGGACTTGAAGTGCACGAGCGTCATTTGACCGCCACAGAACGACAACAAAAGGTTGTGAATATTTTGCGGGAAGTTGATCTGCACCAGGATGTTTATCATCGCTATCCCCATGAGTTTTCCGGTGGGCAACGCCAGCGGATTGCCATTGCCCGCGCTCTTGTCTTGAATCCACGGTTGCTGATTTTAGATGAACCGACATCGGCACTTGACCGATCCGTGCAGGCAGAAGTCATTGATTTGCTGCGCCGCCTCCAGGAGAAGCACCGCATCACTTATTTGTTTATCAGCCATGATCTTAAGGTTGTGCGCGCGATGAGCCATCGCCTCATCGTTATGCAGCAAGGCCAGGTTGTTGAGACCGGAACAACCGAGGAAATCTATACACAACCGCAGCATCCATACACGCAACGGCTCTTAGCCGCAGCACTATAAGCGAACCTATTTATGCAACTTTATGGGGTTTTAGTCCACGCTTACCTCTTCTTTTAAGACTATTAGGAGAATAAGTGCGAATGCGACTCTCTATAAGCGGCCACTCCTCTCGCTTGGACTTTCTCAAGTCATACTCTAGTTGAAGATTTAGCCAAAACTCTGGCGTATTACCGAAGTATTTACTTAATCTAAGTGCTACATCAGCTTTAATACTTCTCTTGCCATGAATAATATCGTTTACCTGACCAGGCGTAACATCAATATCCCGAGATAATTGATTTTGAGAGATGTTCATGGGATCCATAAACTCTTCCCAAAGAATCATACCTGGACTAATTAATTCAAGATTTATGCTCATTGTTGCAACTCCTTCAGTGGTAATCAGTAATCTCTACGTTAGAAGCCTCTCCTTCTATCCATTCAAAGCAAATTCGCCATTGGTCATTGATCCTTATGCTATACTGCGAATGCCTATCTCCAAGGAGCTTCTCTAGCTTATTACCTGGCGGGAATTCCAAATCTTTCAATTCTTTCGCCGCATGCAGTATCAATAATCTTTTGCGACCCTGTCTTTCTATGCCAGAAAATGCCGAAACAAAAATATCTTTAAACAGCCGCTCCGTTTTTTTGCACCGAAAACTCCTAATCATACTAAATAATATATACCAAATAACAGTATATTTCAAGATGGTTCAACGGCCATTTCTGTTAGAGAAATATTATTGCTAAGCAGTTATTGCCTTAAATGATATAGTGGTTTCTACAGGAGTTTATAACAGATCAAAAAGGTTACTAAGGTTTATGGCATCACCAATTCTTGTCACGGGAGCGGCCGGATTTATTGGCTATCACACGAGCAAAGCACTTCTGGAACGGGGTGAATCTGTGGTTGGGATTGATAATCTCAACAGCTACTATGATCCCAAGCTTAAAGAAGCGCGTTTGCAGGCTTTGCGCGAGTTTCCGCATTTCTCTTTCACAAAGCTGGACGTGAGTGATTACCCGGCCATGCAGCAATTCTGGAAGCATCATGATGGGTTCCGGCAAGTAATTCACCTCGCAGCCCAAGCAGGAGTGCGCTACTCACTCCAGGACCCATTCCCCTATATAACCAGCAATGTTATGGGCTTCATGGTGATTCTGGAGTTATGCCGCCATCAGGACAACTTGCAGCACCTCATCTATGCCAGTACATCATCCATCTATGGTGCGAACACGGTGCTACCCTTTGAGGAGAGCCAGCGCGCAGATACTCCCCTTTCCCTTTATGCAGCAACCAAGCGCAGCAACGAGCTCATGGCGCAATCCTACTATCACCTTTACCAAATGCCCATTATGGGATTGCGCTTCTTTACGGTTTATGGCCCCTGGGGTCGCCCTGATATGTCAGCGTTCAAGTTTACTCACGCTATCTTAAATGACGAGCCCATTGAGATATTTAATAACGGTCAGATGCGGCGCGATTATACTTACATTGATGATATCGTGCAAGGAACCCTGCGAGGACTAGACAGACCGCATCTCAGCCAGCCGGGGCAAACGCACCACCCTATCTATAATCTTGGGGCGCAAGTGCCGGAGAAACTCATGGACTTTATTGCGACTCTGGAAAAAACCCTTGGGTTAACCGCAAAGAAAATCTACCTTCCTCATCAGCCAGGCGATGTCCTCGAAACCTATGCCGACATTACGCGCGCACAAACGGACCTCGGCTTTCAGCCTACAACACCTATTGATGTTGGAATCCAGAACTTTGTGAATTGGTATCAATCTTATTATAATTGACATAAATATACCCATTCCACGTGATTTTGCGCGAGGCAAATTCTAGTGAATCTTCGCTGCGTGTATCTTGGCATACATGAGCACCGATGAACGACGA
>JBAWWF010000019.1:0-10570 GCA_037146895.1 Alphaproteobacteria bacterium
ATATTGCTGCCTTCCTCGAGGTCCAACATACTAGCAACAGTTCTCACAAGATCTTCACGGTCATTACTCACTAGCTTACCAGCTGGTTTTTCGACGTTTTGCCGTCTAAGCGCGTGTTTAACTTCGCCAACCGTAATGTTATGCGCAGCCATTTTAAATGGATCAACGTAGATATGCATGGTGTACTGCCCACCGCCCAACACATCAACGCGAGCAACTCCAGGGAGTGATTCGATTTCTTTTTGTAATTCACGATAAGCATAGTCAGCGAGTTCACTAGATGGCAGCTGATCACTGGTTAGTGCCAAGACTAAGATGGGTTTTTCTTCACTGCGAGCTTCAGTTAACGTAGGTTTTCTGGCTTCATTGGGGAACTTATCGGCAATTCTATTCAAGCGGTTAATAATCGCTACAGAAGGATCCTTTTTGAGCCCTGGCAGGAATTCGAGCGATACTTTGCTTTCTTCAACAGCACTGCTTGAGGTAATGTTAGCAACGCCTTCAAGACCAGCCATAGCTTCTTCGATGAAATTAGTGATAACCTCTTCGACCACTTCAGGCCCGGCACCTGGCAGCGTAGTTTCTATGGTAATAAAGGGGCGTTCATAGCTAGGATACTGTTGCACTGGCAAGCGCAACCCACCCACAATTCCCAACAGCACTAGGATAAGGGTTAACACCCACGCTAGGACCGGCCGCTCAATACATACTTCTGATAATTTCATGATTTATTCACTTTTTTCTGATGAATTGGTTGCTTCTTCGCTCGCGTCTTCGTCGTCTGCTCCTTCTTCTGATGATGAAGAGGTGGCGGCTTCTTCTGACGACGATGCGGAAGAAGCGGCAGCATCTTGCGATGACGAAGAAGAGATAGCGGCTTCTTCTTTTTTCTCTTCCTCTTTTTCCTTTTGCTCTTTCTCTTCTTTTTTCTCTTCATCCATATTTGTGATTTTTACAGCCGACCCTTCGCCTAGGCGGAGGTGACCAGCTGTCACAACAAGCGTGCCTGGTCGCAAACCCGCAACAATCTCTACGGTATTGTTTTCGCGTGTTCCAGAAATAACCCGCTGGCGACCGGCCTTTCCTTGGTTCTTTCCTTTTTGTTTGATGGTCCAGACAAATTCAGCCTCTCCTTCACGGTGGAGTGCCGTTTCAGGGATTAAAAGCGCATCAGACTTATCGCCAACAATCAAACTAACGTTGGCGAAAAGGCCTGCGTGCAATTGATTCTCTTCATTTGGGTTAGAAGCACGTATGGCAAGGCTATGGCTCTGTTCATTAACCTTTGAGTCTACAGCATCTACAGTGAAGCGAAAGATCTCATCTTTAAATCCTTCAACCCTGATCTCCGCTATTTGCCCAGCCCCAACATCATGAACATTTTTTTCGGGAACTTTAAAGTCGACAACAATAGGGTTTATATTGACGAGCATTACCAGATCGTGGTTAGCCTGAACATAGGCGCCAGGACTGACGCTGACAATACCGATATTACCGGAGAAAGGAGCAATAATTCGCTTTTTCTTAAGCGTCGCTTCAGCTTCTTCGACCTTGCCTTCAGCCGCATCGCGTTTAGCAACAATCTCGTCTAGCTGTTTGTTACTATGGATGTTTTGGCTGTGCAATCTGGAAACACGATCAAACTCAGCTTTATGAAGTGTGAGTTCAGCCTCTGCCTGTTTGATGGTGGCTCTGGTATCTGCATCATCAAACTGGATGAGAAGATCGCCCTTTTCAACACGAGTGCCCTCTTGAAACAAAATCTCATCGATGCGTCCATGGATCTCTGACTTAAGCATGACTTCATCTTTAGCGCGCAAACGCCCTACGGTAACGATGCGCCTGGAGATATTGCCATGCTCAACAAGAGCCGCTTCAACAGGAACGGGTTTACCTTGTCTGTGTGTGGATCCTGAATCCTGGAGGACAATCTTGCATACAGCGCGCACAGCAGGGGTCATGATCTTCAAGAACAACCACAGCCCTAATACGCCAACAATGATGCCACCTATGATAAATGGTGCGCGTTCACGAAACGATCCTTGAGTGCAGTTCGCGATCATTTTGCGCTGCAAGAGCTTTATTTTATCAAAAAACATGATTCCCTACTTTACTTTTTCTGTAATAACTTTTCCTATTCATTAGATGGGGGATTTCTTTCCGAATTTCAAGAAAATTATGATAATACACTGAGTCATTTATCCTGCCTCTACCCCAAATAATGATGTTGCAAATGCATTTTAACCTATTGGTAAACATCGCGGCGGTGTCCGACGTGAACGACCAGAACAATACATTCCTTATCCTTAATGGAACAGAGAAGTCGATAGCTGCCGACGCGATAGCGCCAAATACCAGAAAGATTTCCACCCAATTGTTTGCCGAACCTTCTTGGATTCAAAGTGGTTGTTATTTTTTTTCTGAGATATTGCTGTATTTGTCGTTGAATTTGATGATCAAGTTTAAAGAATTCTTTCTCTGCTTCAGGGACAAAAATAATTTTCCAAGAATCATCACTCACTTTGCAGCCTTATCTTTTCCTCAATTTCATCTAAAGAAATGGCTTTTTTCCCTCCCTTTTCATACGTTTCTAATCGAGAAATAGCCAGTAAGTAATCTTCCTCCTCTTCCAAAAACTCTTCTACAGCCCGTTGAATATAAAAACTTTTGGAGCGATGGGTTTGTTTGGCTAAGTGGTTTAGGCGTTTTTCAAGATCTTCGCGTAACCTTACAGCAGTTGTCATGGTTTAATCTCCTATCTGAATACAAGTATAACAGATGCTTTAGCCTTATTGCAACCATGTTGTAGGGATGGGATGTATTACGGCAGCTTCTCGCACACCGCTGCTAATAGACACCTATAATAATAACAAAGTTTAATAAAATTTTATCTTCTCTGTGATCAGAATGTTTGCTAGTCTATATTTAGCAAAGTAGGAGCTTGTATGCAAGTCGAAATCAGGGCTCTCGTTGACCGACTCAACATGACATGTCGCAAAGGTCTGGAAGGTGCGGCGGGCTTATGTTTGAGCAAGACGCATTACAACGTAGAGCTTGAGCACTTTTTGATCAAGCTTATCGAGGATAAAAACTCAGATATTCACCATATTTTGAGTCCCATTATGAACTCAGATTCTGAGCTTGAATCCGATGAGCTCCTCAAGCAATTATACGTAAGCTTGGATAAATTGCCTCAGGGCAACACAAATACCCCGTCATTGTCGGCGCATATCTTCACGCTTTTAGAGGAAGCATGGGTGGTTTCCTCCATTCTATTTAAGCAATCAAGCCTCCGCTCTGCGGCTGTTCTGCTAGCACTTGTGGATAATGATTCGTTGCGAGGGCTTATGCTAGAAAGCTGTCCTTTGTTGTTACGGTTGTCCAGGCAGACTTGTCAGCGAGACTTGCAAGAATTACTGCATTTGTTGCCAGAAAATGCGGATGCCTCGCAAGAGATGCGGCCTACTGTTGAGGTTATGCCGTCAACGCCTGCTAATGCCTTGACTGCGTACACGCAAGACCTAACCGCACGCGCCAAGCGAGGAGAGCTAGACCCTACGTGTGGTCGCGACCAAGAAATCCGGCAAATTATTGATATCTTGTGCCGCCGCCGCCAAAATAATCCGATCTTGGTTGGGGAGGCCGGAGTTGGCAAAACAGCTATCGTCGAGGGCTTGGCGCAACGCATTGCTGAATCCCGTGTTCCGCCCAGTCTGCAAAATGTGACGATTCTTATGCTGGACCTGATTCAATTGCAAGCTGGTGCGAGTGCTAAGGGGCAATTCGAGGAGCGCATCAACACTGTGCTGCAAGCTATAAACCAAGCGGACAAGCCCATCATTATGTTTATTGATGAGGCGCATACTCTAATTGGGGCAGGCGGTGCTGCTGGGCTAGGCGACGCGGCGAATCTGCTTAAGCCAGCATTGGCGAGGGGTGAGCTGCGGACAATCGCGGCGACAACATGGGGGGAATACAAGCGTTACTTTGAAAAGGACCCAGCACTGACACGTCGCTTTGAGCTCGTGAAAGTTAAGGAGCCGTCTCATGAAAATGCTGTCGGTATGCTGCGCTCGCTGGTTCCAAAATTGGCTGAGCATCATGGAGTGGCTCTTCTTGATGAGTCTATTCAGGCGGCTGTTTCCTTGTCAAAACGCTATATTGTCGGGCAACACCTACCGGACAAAGCGATTCGTTTGCTCGATACGGCCGCCGCGCGCGCGTGCCTAGCGCAGACTACGGAGCCGGAAGCCTTGCAACAGCTTGTTGGGCGACAACATCTTCTCCAATTGGAAAAGACGCTTTTGGTGACTGAGCTGCCATCACAGCGCCTAGAGCAAATTACCCGAGAAATAGAAGAGCTCCAGGAAATCATTGTTGAACAACGTGATGTATGGAAGTCACAACAATCCTCAAATCAGATACCAATATCGGTTGATAAAAAGAGTGTGGCGCGGGTTGTGGCGGAATGGACAGGAGTGCCGCTTGCAATCATTTTAAAGGAGCAGGGCGAGTACACCTATGCAACGCTGATGTCGGCTTTTCAGGACAGGATCATTGGTCAGGAACAAGCTTTGAGTACGATTGCCAAGCAAGTTATCAATTATCGGGCTGGACTTATTGATCCGCGTAAACCAATGGGGGTTTTCCTTCTTGTGGGTCCTAGCGGTGTTGGTAAAACCGAAACGGCTCAGGTTTTGGCGGAAATTCTTACCGGCAAGGCCACCAGCTTGTTGCGCTTTAACATGACTGAGTTTCAGGAGCCCCACAGCGTTGCAACCCTCAAGGGGTCGCCCCCTGGTTATATTGGGCATGGCAAAGGGGGAACGCTAACGGAGGCAGTGCGCCGCAATCCTTATAGTGTGATTTTGTTGGACGAAGTGGATAAGGCGCACAGGGAGGTAATGGATCTTTTTTATCAGGTTTTTGATAAAGGGATTCTTGAGGATGCAGAAGGCGTTGAGGTTGATTTTACGAATACACTGATTTTGATGACGGCGAACTTAGGGTCTGAGGTTGGTGATCAGCCTCAAGACTTAATGCCCATACTTATGCGCCATTTCCGATCTGCTCTGTTATCGCGGATGACGGTCGTGCCTTATATGCCATTGCATGCGAACGAGATAGCCCAGATTGCGAAGGCAAAGCTACAAGCACTCCGCGAGCGTATCTTGGCGCATTATGGGCAGGAGTTTGCCTTCAATGATGACACGGTTGCTTTCTTGGTAGAACGTGCCAGCAGCGACTTTATGTCTGGCGCGCGGGCGATTGATTATTGGATTAATCAAGAGATTTTGCCTGAGCTGGCGAACTTTTTGCTGCAACAACCCAAAGATAGCCGTCTCACCCAGCATATCTTTTTACGCATCGATGCTGAAGGTAAATGGACACCTCAGTCAGGAATCATAAGTCAGGGGTCAGAAATCAGGAATCAGGTTCAGTAAGAATTCTTTCCTGACTTCGTAACTCCCCGGATATGTTCTGCTAAGAAAGAGCCTGGATTGCTTCGTCGTAAACTCCTCGCAATGACGGCGGAGAGCTAGTAATGACGCCACTTCCGTCATTGCGAGCGAAGCGAAGCAATCCAGGAATCTTTCATCCTCACGGTTTTTGAGCATGGCTTGGGGGATTACCTGACTCCTGTCCTGGCATTATTGAATTGTATGTTAGCGTGTACTACAATAAAAAAATGAAAATATTGGGAAGTGATGGCAAGAAACGGTGTTTTGGCGGCGAACCTGGAAAAGAGTTTTATGCCAAGTATCATGATGAAGAATGGGGAGTTCCTTCGCATGATGACCAGCATTTATTTGAGATGCTTATCCTTGAGGGCGCGCAAGCTGGCTTGAGCTGGGAGACTGTTCTGAAAAAGCGTGACGGCTATCGTCGTGCGTTCCATAATTTTGATCCGGTAAAAGTAGCAGCCATGACGGACGCTGCGTTAGAGGATTTACGTAGCAATCCTGAGATCATTCGTAATCGCCTTAAGATATATGCTGCCCGTCAAAATGCGCGCGTCTTTCTGGAAATTCAAAAAGAACACGAGAGTTTTGCTGCTTATTTGTGGGGGTTTGTGCAAGGAAAGCCGCTTGTGAATCACTGGCAGCAATTTAAGGATGTGCCAACAAGCACGTGTACAAGCGATGCCATCTCAAAAGACTTAAAAAAGCGCGGAATGACCTTTGTTGGCTCCACCATTATCTATGCTTACTGCCAAGCTGTTGGGGTGGTGAATGATCATCTAGCTGACTGCTGGCGGTTAGGATAAGGAAGATAGCTTAAAAAGCCGTTCCGAAAGGCTTAGGAGGCGGAGTAATCGTGTAAGCAAGCTTCGATGCGCCATCCGTTGGGGTCAAGGACAAAGGCTCCGTAATATCCTGGGTGATACATAGGGCGTGGTCCAGGCTGGCCATTGCACGTGCCACCGTTATCAAGGCATGTTTGGTACCATTGTTGGATCGCTTCAACGGTTGGGGCGACAAAGGAAACGTGGAGCCCGCGAGCGTTGCCGACAGCTTCAGCCTCATTTCCACCGGAGGAAATCCAGAAAGAGGGGCGGGCCCGCTCTTTGCTGCCATATCCGGCAAAATTCGCTTCAGGTATCTCAAAGGTCATAAGACGCTCATATCCCAATAGAGATAGGGTTTTGTCGTAAAAATCAAGGCTTTGCTGATAGTCTTTGACGTCGAAGGAGGTGTGATCAATCATAATATCCTCTTTGGTTGCTAATCACCGTTCCTTGATTTATAAAGACAAGTGCTGGAAAAATCCAGCACTTTCTTTTGTTGAGTTGGTGAGATGACCGAAGAGCCTAGTTTTTCTAGTTATTCCCCTTAATTCCCCCAGAGAGATTTATTTACCGTCCCTTTTTTTTGCTTGCTGCCAAAGCTTTGGTAAGGTTTTCTGCCTCTATCTTCTTCTGTATAGCAGTACTTTTAGTACCTGATGTAGCCCCTGGCATTTCTTTCTCTACCTGTGCTTCTATTCTTGCTCTTTGTTCATCTTGTGTTTCCCCTCCCGCTGCTAGTCTTGCTTCTGTTGCTCGTCTTGCTGCTTCTGCATCTGCTATCCGTTTTGCTTCTGCTTCATCTGCTATCCGTTTTGCTTCTGCTGCATCTGCTGCTCGTTTTGCTTCTGCTCGTTTGTTTGCTTCTGGATCTGCTTTTGGTATAGCGAACTTAAGTGGTGTTGCTGATGCATTTGGCTTTTGAGGTTGTTTTGCAGTCACTGCACTTGCCATATTTTGTACTCGTTGTCTTAATTTTTCATCATCCAGATTTTTTCGAGCTGCTTTGGCGTTGGAGTTGGCTTGGGCTGGGTCGGGGGCATCATCGTCCCAGTTGTCGTCATCGCTATTATCTTCCTCTTTTTCTCCTGGTGCTTTTCCAGTCGCTGCGGTCCTATGAGCAACTAATCCCTCAGCTAATGCTGATTGTTGATCTGGTTTTCTATTTTTTCTCGGGATATTTTCTAGTTTCCTTAATCCGTTTGCTCCGTTCTGAATGCTTGAAAGAAGGTTAGTTTGACCTGGACGAGCACTAGGTCTTGCAACACTAGAGGGCGCTGCAATTGGGGCCAGCAATTTTTTTAATTCAGGGGACATTTTAGCATTTAAGTCCAAATCAGTAAAGTATTTGATAATCCGCTTGGTGGATGCAGTTTTACCTCCGTTTAATCTAGTTATTACTGCTTCCAGTGCTTGTAGAGGTGCTGGTTTTTTATTTGCAGCTTTTATTCCCTCATAAGCAAGAAGGACGAGTTTCGCATGCGTTTGTCCCTGGCGCAATTTTTTCGCAGATAATATCTTTGATGCTGCTCCATTTGCTGCAAAATAATCTTTGGCAGCATTTAATTCTTTTATTATGAGATCATCATGTCCTTTCAAACCCAATTCTGCTAAACCGGCAATCACACCCATTATCCGTGTTTTTTCTTGCTTATTCGCAGCTCTATCGCGTAGCTTGGATACTCCTGCACGTGCTCCTGCACCTGGATTAATGCGCTTTCCCATAGTCAATAGATTTGTGATGGGAAGTATGTCTTGATCGTTCAGATTGTGTTTAGTACTCAGTTGCAGTGCTGATTTTTCCAGCTCATCCAAAGCGGCATTTGCTTGAAGGGGTGCCGTATGGCAAAAATAACCTATGATAGTGGCTAAAAAGAAATAATAGATACGCATTTTAAAAGGTCCCTATGCTAAAAGCTTTTCCAAAGTCTAAAAAGACTATATGATACAAGTATTTAATATTTCTTTAAATGCAGAGATTAATTTATGTTTGCTGCTGCGTAAAAGAAAATATCAAGCCCATCATATATCTAGGGTTAAGGATGTCAAGTCTTTTTTTTTAATATTTTTTATTTTTTTTATCACTTGACAGTAGAGGGGGCTATTGGCTAGAACAGTAAGTGAATCATGTTATGCGGAATGAAGGAGTTGTTATGTCGAGAATTTGTACAATTACTGGCAAAAAAGGGTTAAGTGGTAACCGTGTCAGCCATGCCAATAACAAAACACGGCGGCGTTTTGACATTAATTTGCAAGAAACCTCACTAATGAGTGAGGCTCTAGGCCAGGTTGTTCGTTTGCGCATCACAGCACACGGCATTCGTACGGTTGAAGCCCATGGCGGCCTCGATGCTTTTTTGTTGCAAGCACGTGCTAAGGAACTTCAGCCAGAGGCTGCACGAATCAAAAAAACCATTAAGAAGAGACTTGCCGCAGCTGCAAGCTGATAGCCTGTATAGTGTATACAAACAACGTGAGGTTGCAGAGATTCCTGGATTGCTTCGCTGCGCTCGCAATGACGGCTCCGGTATTGTATACGATGCCCCATCCGTCATTGCGAGCGCAGCGAAGCAATCCAGGAATCGAAACTCTTGACCTGCAATTTTAGCATATGGATACCAGCCTCGTAGAGCCGCTGCTTGTTTTATTTCAATCCTACCCCTCTGAATTGCTTTCTGTCATTCTGTTGCTGTTTTGCTGTGGTGCCATTATCCTGCTCTTGCGGTTTTATGGTGTCTATGGCCTTTACGTCTATAATGCCGTTGCTATTATTGCTGCTAATATCCAAGTCCTGAAATTATCTTATTTTCCCTTTTGGGGGGAGCCTCTGGCCCTAGGGACCATTGTTTTTGCGACGACCTATCTCGTTAGTGATATTTTAACCGAGCTCTATGGTAAAAAGGTTGCTAAGGACGGCGTGTGGCTTTGTTTTGGGGCGCAAGTATTATTCACGGTGATGATGTTGTTAACCCTAGCCCATGCGCCAGCAGCTGAGGATACGACCCATGGGGCCATGGCCATACTTTTCACACCGTCTTTGCGTCTTTTTATCTCTAGCTTGGCGGCCTTTGCAATAAGCCAGATGTTTGATATTTGGGTCTTCCAAAAAATTCGTCAGTTAACCAACAGCCGCCGTCTATGGTTGCGCACGATCTTTTCTTTTCTCTTGGCCGGATTCATTGATAATGTTGTTTTTAGTTTCCTTGCATGGTACCTCTTGAGCCCAGAACCTTTAGGCATAGGTGATATATGGAATCGCTACGTCTTTGGTACCTATACGGCCCGTATTTTAGTCGCCGCCATTTCTCTGCCGACAATCTATTACTGCCGTCATATTAAAAGGCCTACAAATGCTTGAGCCTTTTTCTTTTGATATTTTAGCGACTCACGAAGGCTCGCATGCTCGTGTTGGCCGGTTAGTAACGCCGCATGGTGCCTTGGAGACTCCAGCATTTATTTTCTGTGCGACGAAAGCAGCGATCAAAGCAGTCACGCCTCAACAAATGCGCCATGCTAACACACAAATCATCCTCGCCAACACGTACCACCTGATGCTACAGCCAGGACCAGAGGTTGTAGCGGCCATAGGTGGCCTCCATCGCTTTATGGGCTGGGATGGCCCCATGCTGACTGATTCCGGTGGGTTTCAGATATTTAGTCTAGGACACGGATCGGTCGCCAACGAGGTTAAGGGTAAGCGGATGAACGACCGCCCCAAGACAATGCTTAAAATCTCTGAGGAAGGCGCACTCTTTAAATCCTATCTCGATGGAAGTAAGCATCTACTTACTCCTGAGAGATCGATCCAGGTTCAGCGTCAGCTGGGTGCGGACTTAATAGTTGTTTTTGATGAGTGCACGCCTTTCCATGTCAGTCGAGATTACACAGCGCGTTCTATGGAGCTGAGTCATCGTTGGGCTTTGCGCAGTTTAGATGAATACAATCGAGGCGACACGACGCACCAGCGGCTATATGGCATTGTCCAGGGGGGCGTATATGAGGATCTGCGGCGTGAGAGCAGCGACTTTGTAAGTCAGCAACCTTTCTTTGGCAATGCCGTGGGTGGGTCATTGGGAGCAGATAAAACGCAAATGGCCGAAGTTGTGGCGATGACCATGAGTCACCTCAACCGCGCGCGACCGACGCATCTCCTTGGGATTGGCGGCATTGGTGATATATTCCAAGGTGTCCGCCAGGGGATTGATACCTTTGATTGCGTGCACCCTACGCGCTTGGCACGGCATGGTGGTGCACTCGTCCGCCCTGTGCACGCGCCGCGCCGCT
>JBAWWF010000020.1:0-10503 GCA_037146895.1 Alphaproteobacteria bacterium
GGAGAGTCAGCAATATGACCCCCCGCCCGTTGCAAAACAGATATCTTTTCTTGAGCACTGCCACCAGCTCCAGCGACTATAGCTCCCGCATGTCCCATCCGCCGACCTTTCGGTGCCGTCATCCCAGCAATAAAGCTAACGCAGGGTTTGTATAGTCCTTTGGCATATTGATGCGCAATGAATTCGGCAGCTTCCTGTTCGTCATAGCCGCCGATCTCCCCAATCAAAAGAATGCCTTTAGTTTGTTCATCTTGCCAAAAGAGTTTCAAAACATCAACAAAACTCATACCCTTAATAGGGTCGCCGCCAATACCAACGCACGTCGATTGCCCAAGCCCCACCGCCGTTGTTTGCGCTACCGCTTCGTAGGTTAATGTGCCTGATCGTGAGACAACACCGATCACGCCTGGTTTGTGGATTTCCCCTGGCATAATCCCAATCTTGCACGCACCAGGCGTAATAATGCCTGGACAATTGGGCCCAATGAGCCGCGTAGCCCCCTGTTTCCCCCGCAAATAATGAGTTACTTGCAGCATATCTAAGACTGGGATGCCTTCGGTGATGCAAACAATGAGCTCGATTCCAGCCTCGCTGGCTTCAAAAATTGCATCCGCTGCGAAAGCGGCGGGTACATAAATGACGGAAGCCGTTGCGTGGGTTTCTTGAACGGCCGCTCGCACCGTATCAAAAACTGGCAACCCCAAATGAGTCGATCCGCCTTTTCCTGGTGTAACTCCCCCCACCAATTGCGTGCCGTAAGCTAACGCCTGCTCCGAATGAAAGGTCCCATTTTTACCGGTAAACCCCTGGCAAATAACCCGTGTGTCTTTATTAACAAGAATGGCCATTGATTTACGATTGTCCTCTTGCTGCTACAACTTTTATGGCCGCATCTTTTAAATCATCAGCCGTAATGATCTTAAGGCCGGATTGTTCCAAAATACGTCTTCCTTCCGCTGCATTGGTACCTTGTAAGCGCACAACGAGCGGGACCTTAACCGCCACCTCTTTTGCAGCTGCAATAATCCCCTCAGCAATCACATCGCAATGCATAATGCCGCCGAAGATGTTCACCAGGATCGCCTCTACATGTACGTCGGCAAGAATAATCTTTAGGGCTGCTGCTACTTTTTCGCGTGTCGCACCACCACCGACATCGAGGAAATTAGCCGGAAAGCCCCCATGAAGCTTAATAATATCCATCGTTGCCATGGCTAGCCCAGCACCATTGACCATACAACCAATGGTCCCATTTAACTTTATATAGCTTATATCATACCGACTAGCTTCGATCTCCAGGGCGTCTAGAGCGTCACGATCTTGGAGTGCTAGAATATCTGGTTGCCGATATAAGCTATTATCATCGAAAGACATTTTAGCATCTAATACCACAAGATCTCCGGTAGAGGCCAGAACCAGCGGGTTGATTTCAATAAGGCTCGCGTCTTTGTCGATAAAAACACGGTATAGCTGTTTGAGGAGTGTATCAAGTTGTCCGCGCGTTTTAGAATCCAAACCAAAAACACCAGCAATTTCTCGTGCATGGAAGCTTTGGACACCAACCAGTGGGTTAATGCTATGACGCAAGATTTTCTGAGGCTCTGAGATAGCGACCTCTTCAATATCCATGCCGCCCGATGCGCAAGCAACAATGGTTATGCACCCAACGCTACGGTCAACTACTAGACTGAGGTAAAACTCGTGACGGAACATGCAAGCTTTCTCGATGTAGACACAATTGACAATTTGCCCATCTGGACCCGTTTGCGCCGTTACCAGCGGCTTGCCCAATAATTTTGCTGCGCCATCCGTGACTTCATCTATTCCATGAGCAATGATAACGCCACCAGCCTTGCCGCGCCCGCCCGCATGTATTTGCGCTTTCACAATCCAAAGCTCGCCTCCAAGCTGATCTGCGGCGTTCTTGGCTTCCGCTACAGTTACAACTGGTAACCCAGACGGCACGAGAATGTGGTATTGCCCTAAGAGTTGCTTGGCTTGGTATTCGTGAATATCCACTACGCGTGCACCAAGCCAAAACGCTTGCCACTGAAGGCAATGCCGATCTTGAGGATTTTGCTAAGGCCGCGTTGTTTGAGCTCGCCAACGTAACCTTGGGCATCAATTTGCTCTAGAGCTTCTTGCGCTGACTGTTCTAAGGTTTCGCTTGCGTCTTTCTTAACCTGTTTGAACTCTAACAAGATGCTTAGCTTTTCTGGATCACGTGCGATGATCAAATAGTCATAGCGCCCACGACCGGACTCGCGATTTGAGCGCAGCTCATAATCCTTATGGCTGCCAAGGCTCGCAGTAAGGCCGATCATCAACCCGTGGTAGAATGCTTCAGGCTCGCGGGCAGTGTCATGGTAGCTCACCGTATGTTCCATTATGTCGCGAAGTCTTGCCGTGAATTCTTCCATATCTCCATTAAGCAAATACCACAAAAACTTGTCATACCAGCTAGTCCCATAACCATTAACGAACCACTGCTCAATAGTGCTCTGGTATAGATCTCGGATCTCCTGATTGGGAATCACTAATTTGCACAGCGGCCCCCTATGTGTGTATTCACAACCTCGTACCGTTAAATATCCAGTCATCAGCATCAAAGTCCAAATGGCAGCCTCTCGTTTTTTTTTGAGATCGGGAAATACGAAGTTCTCATCAACCACCTGTGCAGCAGGAATGCCCAACAACAAACTTTCAAATTCGGTTTTAAAATCAATACTTGAGTCAATCAATAGCTCTTTAAGAAGGATATTATCGCTAGTATTTATCCAAAATGGTTTTAGTATCCCTTCGTCTTGGATGCAATTCACTATAGACCAAGGGTTATACAGAACGCTCTTGCCTATCTGATAGCCATTGTACCAGTGTTTGATGTCAGCGGCTTTGTCTTGGAGCTCAGCCTTGAGGAGCAGGCTGTCGACCTCGTCTTGGGTAAAGCCAAAAAACGAGCTGAACTTGGAATGCAAAATGGAGTGCGCACTAACATTATTGAGGCCGGAAAAGAGGCTTTCGCGAGAGACGCGTAAGATTCCTGTCATGACGGCTTTAGAAAGATGCTGGTTGTCCTTTAGGGCCGCACTGAAAAGCCCGCGAAAGAAGCCGATGGCTTCATTGTAATACCCATTGAAGAAACCAGATTGAATGGGTGTATCGTATTCATCAATCAAAACAATAGGTTTTACACCGTGGTGTTGAAAGAGGCAATCTGTAAGAAAAAGCAAAGAGGTCTCTAGTCGAGCTTGATTAGCGGTTTGTTGCAAAATGCTTTTGAAAAAATCTTTTTGGTGATCCAAAAGAAGATCACTATTTTGCAAGTACGCAAACTCACCATAAGTTCTAATGATTGTTTCATAAATTTTCTGATAAGCCGATTCAAAACTGGTTTCTTTGATATCCCTAAAGCTTAGAAAAATGACGGGATATTGCCCCTGATGCTTAAGAACTTCCTCGCCACTTTACATAACCTTCAAATTGTCAAACAATCCCTTTGTGGGCTGTCCATCTATAGTTTCAGCGAAGAAATAGCGTAACATCGACATGTTGAGGGTTTTCCCAAACCGACGTGGCCTGGTGATGAGAATAACTTGAGCACCATCGATGATTTCTGGGATAAACAGAGTCTTATCAACAAAATCAAATTTTCCATCAATAACTTGCTTGAAATCGCTATATCCAATCGGGAGTCTCACATCTTACCTCATAAACCTAGCTTGGTTATATCATCCATGAGTTTGCGCACTGCCGCAACGGACTGTTGAAAAGACTGCAATTCATCATCTTGAAGTTTTAACTCGATGATGCGCTCAACGCCACCTTTACCGATAACCACAGGAACGCCAACATACAGGTCTTTCACTCCATACTCGCCACCTAGTTTAGCAGCACACGGCAATATCCTTTTTTTATCGAATAAGTAAGATTCTGCCATTTGAATCGCCGCCGCCGCTGGGGCATAAAAGGCTGAGCCTGTCTTCAACAGATTAACGATTTCTCCGCCACCATTGCGCGTGCGATCAATAATGGCATTAACTTTTTCAAGGCTAATCCAGCCCTGTTCTATGAGTTCCGTTAACGAAATTCCGGCCACGGTCGTATATCGCACTAAAGGAACCATAGTGTCGCCATGTCCCCCGAGGACCAAGGTCTGGATATCCGCAACTGCCACACCTAGTGCTTCGCTTAGGAAAGTGCGATACCGTGACGAATCAAGAATTCCGGCCATTCCCACAACTTGCGACCCTGGGAATTGCAGTGTGTCTTGCATAATCGCAACCATCGCATCTAATGGATTGGTAATCACAATCACAAAAGCTTTCGGGCAGAATTTACGGATATTTTCCCCCACTGTGCGGATGATTTTTGCATTAATGGTCATTAGGTCATCGCGGCTCATACCTGGCTTACGTGGCAGTCCGGCGGTCACAATTACTACATCCGCATCCGTCATGAGTGCATAGTCCTGCCCACCCGTGACCAACCCTTCGTGCCCCTCAACAGCGCAACTTTGCCACAAGTCTAGTCCTTTGCCTTGGGGAATGCCCTCGGCAACATCCACAAGCACCACATCACCTAATGACTTTGAGAGTGCTAGATGAGCTAGAGTTCCGCCAATGTTACCGCTACCAACAAGTGCTATCTTTTTCCGTCCCATCACTGTATCTCCTATTGTGCCATATGAAAAACTGGTTGCTGTTTAGTGAAAAGCTGCTGCAAGAACTGCTGTCCTAGCATTATGCTGTGCCCATCGATACCGTGACCTAGGTGCGGGATCGCTTCTGTTTGTGGGGTTATACCAAAAAGCCGCAACTGCCGCTCGGCCTCCGCCATAGCTACAAAGGGTACAACCACATCGACCATACCATGAACCAGCATTACGGGCGTGCTCTCAACCGGCTTTTCTGCTGCCACAGGCGGATAAAAGGCACCGGAATAAGCCAGGACACCGTTAAGCCCAGGCAAAGCAAAGATCATGTCCAGTGCCAACATAGCTCCTTGCGAAAAACCGACCAGAGTCAAATCTTGGACGCCCAGCTGACGCTCCTGCAACATAGCCTTTAAGTAATGAACAACGGTTGGACGTATGCGATCTAATCCAGCACGGACATTAAAGGGTGTGAAATCACGCAAACCAAACCACTGATATCCCATGGGATTAGATTCGCAAGCCTCAGGGGCGTTGGGAGCCAGGAAATCCGCTTCGGGAAAGTGCGGTGCCCAAGAGTGCGCTAAGTCGATTAAATTATCGCCATCAGCACCATATCCATGGAGAATAACAACGAGTTGGTTCACTTTAGGTGATTTATGGAGAACAACAGGACCTACAAGCATTTTCGTTCCTCAAAACTTACACGATAGCAACTGGCACTAGCTTACCCCGCGACCCCAAAAACAACAAGATTTGAAAAAAGTAAATTTTTCGTAACCTCCAGGTCATGCTCAAACACCGTGAGGATGAAAGATTCCTGGATTGCTTCTTCGCTTCGCTCATCGCAATTCAAAAGTTATTAGTTTTATTCGTAATGAGTCCACATACGGATAATCTTTACAGTTCTTTGTTCTTTAATCACTTCATAAACAAGACGATGTTGTAAGTTAATACGGCGCGATAGAAAAGAAGAAAGATCTCCACTGAGTTTTTCGTAAGCAGGGGGATTTTTGTAAGGATTTTCCGCTACGATATCTAATAAGGATTTTACCTTACTTTGTAAGGCTGGTGAGGTTATCTTTTTAGAATCTTTTACAGATTGTGGAGTAAAAACTATTTTCCAGGCCAGAATTCAATCTCCTCAGAGCAATCTTCAATTGATACTTTTTTTCCTTCAATAATAGATTCAGCCATTCCAGTAATAGAGAAAAGATAAATTGTTTCTTGGATAGAGCGCCAATCCTCTTCACATACTAAAATTGCGTTATTTCTTTTACCTTTGATAAAAGTTGGTTGATGATTAGTATTCGTATCATCAATAAGGCGATAAAGATTTGATCTTGCTTGGCTTACAGTTACTATATTCATATTACTCTCCAAAACCGTATATCTTATTATATAGTACCTTTTATCGTACGTTCAATAGTTGAGTTGCTAGCAGGGCATTGTTAAATATGTTGGCTCAAATCATATGAACCCACGCAAAGTAAAATTTTCACTTGAAATGTGGCACGTTTGTGCTACATTATATGTTATCAGGAGGATAAAATGTATAAAAGTGAAGTAGTAAGGGCACGCATTGAGCCGGATATTAAGCACAATGCAGAAGAAATACTCAAGCATCTTGGCTTATCAAACAGCCAAGCTATTGGGTTATTTTATAAGCAGATTATTCTCAATCAAGGCTTGCCATTTGATCTTAAAATCCCCAATGAAGAGACCCAAGAGGCCATGCTTGATCTCATCATGAAAAGGAACTTAAAAAAGCATTCCTTAGAGGAATTCAAAAAGAAGTTTTTATAATTGCTAGAAATTATACCGACAAAGAGATTTCAGAAAGATATGGCTCTTGCTAAGATGCGAGGCAAGTCTATGGAGAAAATTCGAACTATCATTGAAACCTTAGCAAAGGAAGAACCCTTAGCAGAAAAGCATAGGCCGCATAGTCTATCTGGACAATGGAAGTCGTTTCATGAATGCCATGTTGAGCCTGACTGGCTGCTTATCTACAGAATAGAGGAGGAGACGCTTGAGCTTGCCAGAACTGGCACTCACTCAGACTTGTTTTGAAGTTACTTTTCCTCTTAGTGTTGTGACTATTACGCCTGTTCCACTGCATCAGCATTTGCCTCGTGCAAACTTATTTAGAATTGGTATAATGGCCCTATGCGTATTTTGATTAGCAACGATGACGGTATTAATGCACACGGGCTTAAGGTGTTGGAGAATGTTGCGCGCACCATTTCTGATGACATTTGGATTATAGCTCCAGAAGGCGAATGCAGTGCTGCTGGACATTCTTTGACGATAAATTCCCCCTTACGTGTGCGTGAAGTTTCCGAAAAAAAATACGCCATTAAAGGCACGCCAACCGATTGTGTGTTAATTGGCATTAGTAATATTATGAAAGATTGCCCGCCGGATCTTGTGCTTTCAGGCATTAATCATGGGGGAAATATAGCCGAAGATATCACCTATTCAGGAACCGTTGCAGTTGCCATGGAAGCAACGCTTATGGGGGTACAGGCAATTGCCTTTAGCCTTGGTACCGCATATGATCGTCCTGCGAAATGGGCAACCGCCGAACATCACGCTCCAGCACTTTTAAAGCAGCTAATTGCTTTAAAATATGCTAAGGGTGTTTTTATGAATGTTAATTTTCCAAACGTAATAGCGTCTTCCGTTAAAGGCGTCCGAGTTGCCTGTCAGGGGCAGCGAATAGTGGCTGGTGATAAACTTATCAAGCGCTTAGACCCCCGCGGTGTTGCTTATTACTGGATTAGCGGCGTTGATTATCATCAGAGCGGCCCGCAAGGAACTGACCTAAATGCTGTTGCTGAAGGTTTTATTTCTATAACACCTCTATCCCTTGATTTTACTCACCAGCAATCATTGGAATCATTACAAAAAATTTTTCCACAAGGAGATTATGAATGAACATCGCTAAGCGGTTAATACCATTAACTCTACTTATGTTTATTGCTGGATGCTCACGTTCGGTTCCACCAGCTGAGGTTGTTTTTGAGAAAACACCCACAGCTTATCATGTAGTTAAAACTGGCGAGAGTCTTGTCTCAATTGCTAGCAACTATGGAATGGATAAGAATGAATTAACGCGCCTTAATGGGCTGAGGCCGCCTTATCGTCTAGTTACAGGGCAGCGTCTTCTTGTGGTTAAGCACGATATACCCGTTAACCAACAACCGACTTCTGAGGGTGGATACGATACAGGTGGTGTTACCGTACAAACATTGGAGCCGCCATCCGGTATAGCCGCCGCCGCTAGCGTTCCAGGGGCACCATTGCCAACAGAAACTTTGGGCGCAGAGAAAGAAGCCCCACCTGCTGAGGAGCAAGATGATTCTGCTGATTCTACAAAACCTATACCGGAATCAACAGGACATATGATGTGGCCAGTCCAAGGAAAAATCATCAAGGATTTTAGCTCAAGTGGAGACAAGCGCGGCAATGATGGGGTTAACATTGCGGCACCCAAAGGAACGCCTGTCAAAGCCGCAGATAATGGTGCTGTCGCACGCTCGGGCAATCAGCTGCGAGGGTTTGGTAATTTTGTTCTCGTTAAGCACGCGGACGGACTTTTGACGGTTTACACGCATCTTGATACTGTTGCGGTAAAAGATGGTGATACTGTGCAACGCGGACAGATCATTGGTACTGTGGGAGTTACAGGGCAGGTTAAGGAGCCACAAATTCATTTTGAGATACGTCGCGGAAAAACCCCCATTGACCCGCAGCTTCTCTTGCAATAACACTATATCCAAGCAACGTAAATTTTAAGGAGCTAACTATGAGTCCAAAACCTGCTGCTACGTCGGGCGTATTTGATAACGTAATGTCGTTTTTACCGTTAATCTTAATCTTTATTATTTTTTATTTTTTGCTGATTCGTCCACAGCAAAAAAAGCAAAAAGCACATCAGGCTATGTTAGGTGCGTTACGTCGTGGTGATCGCGTTATAACTAATGGCGGGTTGATTGGTACGGTTGTTAAGCTTGTCAGCGAAACCGAGGTCCAGATTGAAATTGCAGAGAACACCCAGGTGCGCGTCTTGCGCTCAATGCTCAACACTGTTATGGTTAAGGGCACTCCATTGTCGGAAGAAGCAGCCGAAGAGGCTCCACGAAAGTCAGCTAAACCGCGAGCTGTTGCACCAAAGGCCAAAAGCGGAAGTAAACTTAAGAGTTAGATAAAATGATTTTTATGGCACGTTGGAAAGTTATCCTCAATCTCATTGTTTGTGTTTTGGGTATTCTTTTTGTTTTACCTAATGTTCTTAGCACCGCACAAGTTGCACAGCTGCCTACATGGTTTCAGCATAAGATAAACCTAGGCCTTGAACTGCGAGGCGGGTCGCATCTTCAATTTGAAGTGGACCTTAAAACTGTCAAAAAAGACATGCTAACAACGCTTGTTGATGACATACGGGCTATTTTAAGAAAAGAACAAATCGGGTACGTTGGGTTAGCTTTGAACCAGCAAAAATCGGGTATCACTTTTAAGCTAAGAGATGCTGGGCAGAGTGATAAGGTATCAAAGATTCTGAATGCTCTCGACAGAAATTTGCAGATTACCGCTGGCACTGCTGGCGAAATAAACATCCAATATACGGAAGCCCACCTAGAGGAACGCTTGCGCGCTATTATCGGTCAGTCTATTGAGGTTATCCGTCGTCGTGTTGATGAATCCGGCACGAAAGAGCCTAATATATTGCGTCAAGGAAATGACCGTATCATCGTACAGCTGCCGGGTATCGATGATCCGGCTGAGGTTAAGAAGTTAATTGGCAAGACGGCTAAGATGAGCTTTAGACTCGTTGATAGTAATAGAGTTGACTCACCCAACAGTCAGGCTGCTATAGGTTCGGAAATTCTTTCAGAAACCAGGTCAGACGGTAGGACCTCCTATCTTTCTATTAAAAAGCAGGTGATGGTTAGTGGTGATACGCTTACTGACGCCCAAGTGACCACCGATCAGAATGGTCAGCCTGCGGTTAGTCTGCGATTTAATGCAGTGGGAGCCCGCAAATTTGCTGATATGTCAGCGAACCATTTAAAGAAACAATTTGCGATTATCCTTGATAATACAGTCATCAGCGCGCCCGTTTTCCAAGAGCCTATTCCATCGGGGCAGGGGCAAATCAGCGGACATTTCTCATACCAAGAAGCTACGGATCTAGCCTTGTTATTGCGAGCTGGTGCTTTGCCGGCCCCTCTCAAAATTATCGAGGAGCGCACCGTAGGCCCAAGCTTAGGGGCTGACTCTATCCATGATGGACAAATAGCGACAACCCTGGCTATTGTTTTGGTGGGCATCTTTATGATACTCAACTATTCTCTCTTTGGTATCTTTGCCGATATTGCACTGGTCTTTAACATTATTTTCTTGTTTGCAGCACTTGGTGTCCTTCAAGCAACGTTAACGCTTCCTGGCATTGCTGGTATTGCCTTAACCGTTGGTATGGCGGTCGATTCCAATGTGTTGATTTATGAGCGAATCAAGGAAGAACTGCGTCATGGTGCCAAGATTTTCAGTGCCATTGAGGCCGGGGGGTGAACCTGCACGGAAAGGCGCTCACGGGCATCCAACAGCTTAATGAGCAGCGGAAAACGGGGGGAGGGATTGGAGAGGTGTCTTTTTCCAAAGATTTCGGCCCGATGATCTTTCCAGAGCTCATGCAGCGTTACTCCCTTGAGCACACCCTGATGCACGACACTTTGGGCCTCCGGTCGATCGACCATTTCCCAGAGTTCACCGATCGGTGCCCCATGGGGGATGGATTTTCCAAGAAGCGTCTCGAACCGACGCCCACCCCATACCCGTTCCATAGG
>JBAWWF010000021.1:0-10209 GCA_037146895.1 Alphaproteobacteria bacterium
ACAATCTCTCTTTGATGGCGTCCAAGTTTATTGAAGGCAAAGAAGAAGGTAAAGAAGAAGGTAAAGAAGAAGTAGCACGTAAGATGCTTGAGCGAGGGATGAGCGTTGAATGCGTACATGATTGCACAGGGCTTTCTGTTGAGAAAATTAAAGATTTGTCTAAGGGCTTGAGATTAGAGATCTAGGATCAAAAGTAGGAATTTATGGCTCGCGGCTTAATCCTAGAGAATCTAGCATCTGTAAGTAACGCAGCCAATTCTCACCTCGCTTTTCGCCCAATTCGTACAGATAGTTCCAAGAGTAGATACCTGTACTATGATGATCATCAAAGATAATGCGAATTGCGTAATTACCAACAGGTTCAATTGCTTTGATGCCAACATCGCGGCACCCTGTGACAACACACCTTTGGCTGCTCCCGTGTCCTTTGACTTCAGCAGAAGGGCTTTGTGTGCGTAAATACTCAGCTGTATAGGTGAAGAGGTTTCCATCATCGAATTCGACCTCAAGCACTCTCTCGGCGGTGCGAGACTGAACGCGGACAGGCCAGGTTTTAGTGGTTGCGTGCTCATTCATTACGTTTATTTTTTATTTTTAAAAGCGACTCTTCATCATTATCAAGAGGCCGCGCTTCCTCAACAAGCATAATGGGTATACCGTTGCGAATGGGATAAGCAAGCGCGGCAGCTTCGCTGATTAGTTCGTCTCCTTGCCATATGAGGCGCGTCTTTGTGACTGGACAAACAAGAATCTCAAGGAGTTTTGGATCAATTACTGTCATCGCTTCTCCCTAATGATAGCGGGCAGGATAATATGCGTCGTGGTTAGTTGTCGTGCCAATTTCAAGAAGCATTGTCATAATTTGTGATTGTTCTTTAATACCTGGCGACTCCAATAACGCTTGCTTCTCCTGCGAATTAAAAGGACAAATCATAGCTAGTGTGCTGATTAATTTCTCATTAGAGCTGCGTTCAATCTCATCCCAATTGGGAGCAATATCTAGTTGCTCAAAATAAGGCCGCATTGCTTGAAATAACCGCGGCCGATCAATAACAATATCACTATCCATGACAAGGTCATTTTGATAGCGGTCATAGGAAACAGCAGCTTTGTAGAGCTCAGCACCATCTTCGAGCTCCTCGATAATGTCGAAACGGCAAGCACCATGTATTGTAACAATGGCTTGGTCTTCTCCCAAAACAGTCATGGATAGGATACGTCCCAAGCAGCCAGTGCTAAAAAAGGAAAGATTCCTGTCAGCAAAAGCCGCCGAGCGTGGTTGAGCAATGCCGATGAGTCCTTGATTTTTGGCAAGATCTTGTACAGCCTGGATTTGATCTTCATCAAAAATTGGTATCGGCAAAGTAACGCGTGGCATTAATATAACGCCCCTTAAAGGAAGCAGCATGAGAATCTGCGGTAAAAATGTGGGGAGCGGGATCATGTAAATAGCACGCTAGATAGTTGACGACGGCACTGGTGAACGAGCGGATGATCGTGACCTATTGCCGCAAACATTTGTATGATTGTTGGCCTAGCTTCGGGCCATTCCTTATTTATTTGGATAAGATGCATTAGCGTCTCCATAGATTTGCCAAATTGCCCTTCAGCGAACTGCCGTAAACTCAGGTCATAAATTACCGAAAGATCTTGTGGAGTTTTTATTCTTTTTTGCTCAAGCTGCGGTAGCGTATCTTTCTCCTGACCGCTCACAATGAGCTGGAGTAAGGTATGCAGCGGTAGCACTTCTGGATTATCTTTAGTCTCTACGGAAAGTTGCTCAAAAAATTGCTTGGCTTTGTCAGCGTATCCCACAGCACAAAAGGACCGGATAACTAGTGATATTGCTTTTATATGTGTTGGTTGCTGTTGTACAAAAGGCAGCAGTAGCGCAAGAGCTTGTTGCGCAGAACCCTGTTGCCACAGAGTTTCTGCGGTCTCAATGCGCTTTACATCATCTTCAGCAGCTGTGAGGCCTTGCGAGACATGCACCTCTAAAAACTGCAAGATCTCTGCTTCTGGCATGGGCCCCACAAAACCATCCACAGGTTGTTCGTTTTTGAAAAGGTACACAGTTGGGAGGCTTTGTACGCGCAACTGGTTAGCAATCTGGGGGTTTTTCTCAACGTTAACCTTGGCGAGCAACCATTGCCCCTTGGCAGCGTTTGTTAGCTTTTCTAAGACAGGAGTTAATTGGCGACAGGGCTCACAACCTGGTGCCCAAAAATCAACAAGGACAGGCTGTTGATTCGAGGCCACTATTACTTCTTTCATAAAAGAAGCACTGCTGACCTCCTTGATCCAAGGCGTATTCGGTTGATTCAACAATGTACCACTAGGGTGAAGTAATGCCATCATCAACTCACTATATCTCTGATTACTCCTCTTTACCAGTGGGCGGATGCGATTAAAAGTGAGACTTAGGCAAGATCCTCGGACCTGTCCTCGGGTCAAGTCCGAGGATGACAGCATAGAGAGCCCAAGGATCTTTTGACCAATTCGCATTTGGTACGTGCAAATCGCTCTTGGAGTCGGTAAAATTAATCATAAATGGTAGTTTTATGTGATGGCTGAGTGGAGAGGAAGATAACGAGTCAAAGGAGCCATTTTTAGCAACAACAGAAAAGAACCGTAGTTATTTTGGTTTTAGCATTCTACGGTAATTTAGGAGATTGGTTTAGTAGGTGTGATTAAAAGTGAGTTCTGGTTTGGAAAATAAGAGCTTTATTTCCTGGATTGCCGCGGCCGTGTACCACGGCCTCGCAATGACGGATCAGGAATTTGACGTTCGTCATTGCGAGCGAAGCGCGGCAATCCAGGAATGTTTGCAACCTTACGTTGTTTGGGTGTGCTTAGCAGGTCACGTTTTTAATCACACCCGGTTTTAGGAGCTTCCATGAAGAATCAGCGTAAGTCTATTGTTCCCGCGATTCAATGGCATGAAGGCATGTTATTGGCACCGCATCATTTCCAACAATTGGATATGCGCTACAGCCAAGCTGTGTCATATCATATGCAGCTTATATCGCCGTTTCATTGGGGGATGGTTCATTATGAGATAGACCAAGTTCTTTTGCCGTCAGGTATATTGCGTCTAGTCGTCTGTGAAGCTGTTATGCCAGATGGGTTAATTGTGAATTATCGTAACACACAGCATCCTGTGGTCGAGGTTGATCTTAGCCCTTATAAAGCTTTCTTGGCTGAAGAAAATTGGAATGTTTATTTAGGTATTGCAGAATCTTCTGAAGAGATTTCAGGCTTGGCGGGTGACAGCCCACGCTATTATTCGTGGGAGGGTGAGGATGTAAGTGACGAGAACGTGGCGGATAATGTGATTCGTATTCCGCGCTTATTACCTCGCCTGCATCTCTTGCTTTCGCAAAAACCACCCTCACGTTTTTTGAGTTTTCCGCTTCTGAAAGTTGGCTTGCGTGAGGAATCCTATATTACATTACCCTATATCCCCCCATCTTTTGCTATTGAGCTTGACTCACCCTTAGGTAAACAGTGCGCCGCTTTTGCACAACATGTTCGTGAAAAAGTAGCTTATCTCAACCAGAGATGGCAAAATCAAACAGGCTCTGTGTTGTCAGGCGAAACGGCTGACATATTGCGCCCACTCCTACAGGTTTTGCCGATTCTCGAAGGCGTTATGCGCAGTCAGGCTTTGCATCCTTACCAGCTTTACCAGCACTTATGCACCGTAGCAGGATATTTGACAACGCTGCGTTTAGGTCAACTGCCGCCCCCTTATCCTGCTTATGATCATGAGGATATCTTAGGATCATTGGTTCCGTTGCTTGAGCAAATGGAGGGAAATGTCAATAATATTGAGCAACATTATCTGACAATTCCTTTTCAACAAGAAGCGCGTTTCTTCTTCTTGCCAATAACCCATGAATTTTTGAAAGCAGACTCGTTGCTAATTGGCATGCGCGGTTCAGGAAACATGAGCGATGGAGAACTTGAGGATTGGATACAAGGGGCAGTTATTGCGTCAGATAGCCGCCTTGAATCGATTAAGGCAATGCGGATTACGGGCGCAAAACGAAGCATCGTGAAGGCAGGCGCAATCGGGAATCTGTTACCAGGAAAAGGCTGTGTGATTTTACGGGTGGAAAATGACCCAGCACATATTGTCGCGGCCGAAAATCTGAATATATTTAATATGGGAGATCGTGAGGAAAAACGCCCAACTGATATCGTTTTTTATATTAAGAACAATATGAGCGTGGAAGAGGATGTTTAGGGATTGTCTCAAACAAAAAGTAACTCCCAGGCCATGTTCAAACACCGTGGGGTTGCAAATATTCCTGGATTGCCGCGGCCCCAAGGGGGCCTCGCAATGACGGAACTGACGTCATTACTAGCTCTCCGCCGTCATTGCGAGGAGTTTACACGCACGCAATCCAGTTTCTTTCTTAGAATATACTTGAGGATTGACAACAAAAATAAACCATCATTGTTTTTTTTATACTTAAAATCCGTAACACTTGTTATAGTTCTATAAAAACAGTAGTGGGTTAGCACGCAAGGGAAGATAGAAGATATATGGCAGAGCAATTTGATGAGTTTGTCCAAGAACTAGAGCGCGACATCCGGCAGGAAAAATTCCTAAAAATATGGAATATGCACGGTAAAAAGATTATTTATGGGGTCGCAGTGCTTTTGATTGCGATTGCTTCGTATATAATCTGGCAGAATTATGATTCTGGACGGCGGACGCGCTTGTCGCAAAAGTTTACTGGTGCTCAAGAACTTGTTATTAATGGCAAAACTGACCAAGCAATCGATGTTTTGCGAGAGCTAACAACAAGTGGGAGCACTTATCAATCTCTCTCTAAATTTCTTTTGGCTGCACTGTTAAGAGAGCCAGGCGCCAAGCAAGACCTCCCAGGTGCTTTGCAGCTTTATGAAGCCTTGTCCACAGATGCCCAGCTAACCCCATCACAGCGAGATTTTGCTAGGTTGATGGCTGTTTCTTTGCGCATGGCAAATCAAGAATCACCAGATGAGCTTTTAGAAAAGTTGAAACCGTTGTTAGCCGAAAAAAATCCTTGGCATCTACAAGCGATGGAGTTGCAAGGTGTTTTGCTCTCGCAAAAGGGCGAAAACATGCAGGATGCGGAGGTTTTTGCGAAAATCACCCGCGATAGTCATGTATCGCAAGCGTTGTTGACCAGATCCCAAGTTATGGCACAAGTGCTTCTCCAAGACGCCCCTGCTTCAGCAGAAAAACCTCAGCAAGACAAACCATTAGCAAAAGAGTTAGCAAAACAATGAAAATGAATTTTTATCGGTCTTTTATTTACGCAAGCTGCTGCTGTCTATTATTAACAGCATGTGATTCTATGAAAGACAAAACTCCGTTACCAGGAAAGCGTCAGGATGTTTTTACAAATCCTGTCCAATTGCAAGTAGCATCAACAATGGACGTTAACTTGCAACTACATGATGCAGTTGTAAATCAAGAGTGGAGCCAGGCTGGATTCAATGCATCTCATGCAATTCCGCACCTTAAACTGGGTGAGGAATTGCGGCCGATGTGGACGACAGCGGTTGGTCAAGGTTCCAGCGATGATCAGCGTTTATTGGCTAACCTCGTTGTGCATGGCGGGCACGTTTATACTATGGATGCGGGCGCGCAGCTTTCTTGTCTAGATTCAAAAACAGGACAGGTGCTCTGGACAAAGAGCACAGTCGGTCATGACATTAGTTGGGAACCTATGGGTGGCGGTCTCGCCTTTGAGGATGGACGGCTTTTTGCGACAACGTCCTCCGGCGAGACAAGTGCCTATGATACATCCGGTAACGAGCTGTGGCGGCAGAATGTCCATGCCCCAGTGCGTTCTGCACCAAGCGTGAAAGATGGCCGACTTTTTGTGGTGACTGTCAACAACGAGGTCCATGCTCTTGATGCAAAGTCGGGCACACATGTGTGGACGCATGCAGGCATCCCTGAGGTCGCAGGGCTTCTAGGTGGCGGCAGCCCTGCGATTAAGGATAACATTGTCGTTGTAGCCTATTCATCAGGGGAGGTTTATGCCCTAGATGCGGATAGAGGAGATGCCCTGTGGTCTGACACTCTAGTTTCTTCGGCGCGCGTTGATTCGATCTCCGCGATATCGCACATTAGAGCACGACCTATTATTGCTGATGGCAAAGTCTATGCTATAAGCCATGGTGGACGCATGGCAGCCATTGACCTTAAGACTGGAGCTCGTTTGTGGCAACAAGATATCGGAGGTATGCGTACCCCAGCACTCATGGGCGGGTACATATTCTTAGTGAACAACCATGATGAATTGCTCTGTTTGCATGGTGCTACAGGTAAAGTGGCATGGACGGTCCAACTTCCAAAGTTAACCGAACGGGTTACTTGGGCGGGGCCAGTCCTTGCGGGTGGAAATCTGATTCTTTGTGGATCGAATGGCGAAATTCTGTTTATGTCTCCGCAAACAGGCGCAAAGGTTAAGTCCTTGCTAGCAGATGCACCAATATTCTTATCCCCTGTAGTGGCAGAAGGTGCTTTGTTCGTGCTGACAGATAAGGGATCTGTTATTTCCTGGCGATAACTTAGTAGCCTCAGCAAAGGTTAAGCAGGCTTAGCCTTTGCTGGTGGCAGTTTCACCTCGATATGAAGCTCTTTGAGTTGTTGAGGCGTGACCTTAGATGGTGCACACATCAGTAGGTCTTGCGCTTGTTGATTCATGGGGAAAGCGATCACTTCCCGCAAGTTTGGCTCGTCGGCTAGCAGCATCACAATGCGATCAATGCCAGGTGCACAGCCTCCGTGAGGTGGCGCGCCGTACTTGAATGCGTTGAGAATGCCGCCAAAGCGTGATTCGACAACTTCAGGACCATAGCCAGCAATAGCAAACGCCTTGTACATAACTTCGGGCAAGTGATTACGGATAGCACCGCTGGACAGCTCAATACCATTACACACAATATCGTACTGATAAGCATTGATAGTTAATGGATCTTGGGTTTCTAAAGCCGCAAGGCCCCCCTGTGGCATGGAAAAAGGATTGTGTGAGAATTGTACGCTTTTAGTTGTTTCATCCCACTCATACATCGGAAAATCGACAACCCAGCAGAAGCGGAAGCTATTGGCTTCGATTAGGTTGAGCTCTTGACCCACGCGGGTACGTGCTAAGCCAGCATTTTTAGCAGCAGCGGAAGCTGGACCACAGACAAAGAACACAGAATCGCCATCTTGAACAGACGCGTGGTCTCGTAAGAGTTGCAGGCGTGGTTCATCCAAGAATTTCGCGATTGGCCCCTTAGCAACACCTTCGCTGAAAGTGATATAGCCAAGTCCTGGCATACCTGCCTCTTGGGCCCATCCATTGAGTCTATCAAAGAAACTGCGCGGTTGTTGCGCAGCCCCAGGCGCAGGGATTGCACGAACGACGGCACCTTGTTCAATCATCTTGGCGAAGATACCAAATTCAGAACCACGAAAGACCTCAGTGACATCGGCAATACGTAAAGGATTGCGTAGGTCTGGCTTATCGCAGCCGTAGGTTAACATAGCTTCGGCGTAAGGAATCCTCGGATAGGGTGATTGAGTGACGTTGCGCCCATCGGCGAATTCATTAAAAACACCTGTAAGCACTGGTTCTATCGCAGCAAAGACATCTTCCTGAGTGGCAAAGGCCATCTCAAAATCAAGCTGGTAGAACTCACCAGGAGAGCGGTCAGCGCGGGCGTCTTCATCACGAAAGCATGGTGCAATTTGAAAATAACGATCAAAACCTGAAACCATAAGCAATTGCTTAAATTGTTGTGGAGCTTGGGGAAGCGCATAAAACTCCCCGGGATGCAAACGGCTAGGGACCAGGAAATCGCGAGCGCCCTCGGGGGATGAGGATGTCAAAATCGGTGTCTGAAACTCCATAAACCCTTGGGCGATCATGCGCGCTCGCAGCGAGGCGATGATGTTAGAGCGTAGCACAATATTGCGATGCAGTTTCTCACGGCGCAGATCGAGGAAGCGATAGGTCAGGCGCGTATCCTCTGGGAATTCAGCACTGCTGTTAACCTGCAAGGGCAGAGGCTGTTGTGCCGGAGATTGCAGTTGTAAACTTTCGATTTGAACCTCAACTTCGCCAGTGGTCATTTTCGAATTCACTGTTTCTGGCGAACGCCGCACAACCTTGCCGACGATGGTAATAACGCTTTCGTTACGTAACTCCTCAAGTTGGGCAAAGATAGGAGTGTCACTGTTGATAACACACTGTGTCAGACCATAATGGTCGCGCAGATCAATGAAAATAAGGTTGCCATGGTCACGCTTGCGATGGATCCAACCACTAATCTTCACAGGTTGTCCTGCATGGGATGGTGTTAATTCACCACAAGTATGAGTGCGATATGGGTGCATGGATTTATCTCTAAAACTATCAAAAAGCCTATATATTTATTGCCCAGACGACCATATATTCTCACTTGATGTCAAGGGCCAGAATTAGGGGGCGTGATTAAAAATATGACCTAAGACAAGATCCTCGGGTCAAGCCCGAGGATGACAATACGAGGAGAGGGCCCAACCCGAGAAAAGGGCCCAACCCGAGAAAAGGGCTCAATACGAGGAGAGGACTCGACCCGAGGAGAGGGCTCGACCCGATGAATGACATTCCTACTCCTGCTGTCATCCTCGGGCTTGACCCGAGGATCTATCAAAAATAACACTTTTAATCGCGCCAAATTAGCATTGCATTACACGGCATTTTTTTCTATGTATTGTAAATGCAGGCGGACGTAGCTCAATGGCAGAGCAGAAGCTTCCCAAGCTTACGACGGGGGTTCGATTCCCCTCGCCCGCTCCAAGAGCAAGGATTGTTAGTAACTATTCAGATTATGAGGCAAATGCTAGCGAAATCGAGAACAGGAGCGGAGTGTATTCTTCATACATGAGCACCGGAAGCGCAGATAAAGCGCAGCAGTTGGCCATAGGCTGAATAGTTAAATTTATTATTGACATTAATGAAGGAAATTAGTCATCCTCTATGAAGGAAATTAGTCATCCTCTATCTACACATATGGCAGGGACAAGATATGTCGCGAGTAATTGCAAGACCAGCAGCAAGGATTCCTACCAATTCATCATTGCCCAACGTGGAGCAGTTTTTAATGGCTTCTCTTTTTGGTGCCGCTATCTGGGCACACAAAGCTAAGCTGATAGCCATGGCAAGCAAAGCCGCCACAGCTGTGCTTACACTAAGTACGTATATCCCAGAAGTACCAGCGTCGACCCTTCCACCAACTCCCCTTATTGTCGAATATTTGCATGATGGTGATGAGCTTTTAACTACTGGATTGCGCAGCAATGCTCGCAATGACGAACGAGGTACAGACACCATATCAGTCATTGCGAGGACGCGTAGAGGCCATGGCAATCCAGGAGAGCTTGATAAAAACTTGGTCATACCTGTTAAATCTCCATATCTGGAGGGGGGGAATACCAACAATTACTGGGGCGGTGATTATACTCCACTCGTCATTGCGAGCATTGCTGCGCAATCCAGTAAATCTTACCGTAACCAGGACATTATTTTTCAAGAACCTGCGAGTTTGGTCATTAAGAAACAAAACAGAGACCTAGGCAATTCAGCTTTCACAGCTCTTCCTGTAGAGCCAGCTGCACCTGTAGTGGCACCTTTCCAGGCTGCACCGGAAGCTGGGCTCATCTCTCCATCCGTCATTGCGGAACCAGCAGTAGAAGCACCATCTCTACCTCCACTGCCTTTCTTGCAAGAATTGGTAGACCGTGTTAATGCCCCTAAAAACCCCAAGCCCGCAGCTGCTGCTCTCAACAACATGGCAAGCCCTCCATTTGTGTCTAATAATTTGGGTGAAAAACAATATCCTGCGTCTCTTAATGGTATACCACCTCTTGACTTGTCTTCTGCTTTTCATCCTGGTGATGGTAATAAAGGACCTAGTGCAGATAAAGATCAGAAACTACTTGTGAATCCAGACTCTAACCTTATTGTGGCTCCTCCCGTAGTGCCAATCGCGCCTGCCGTTCCGTCTTTCCATATTGCTGCACAAAAGTTAAATAACAACTCTTTAGCTTCGGGGCTCAGCAAGGAGGTAGACCGTGCATCCGCCATTGATAAGCAACCAGTAAATGCACGAGCGCATAGTGCCTTGTCTTTGCACTTAGGGAATGTTGGTATACCTCAAAATAAAAGCCCTTAA
>JBAWWF010000022.1:0-9988 GCA_037146895.1 Alphaproteobacteria bacterium
CATAGCTACATCATTTGCCATGCGCCGCTATCGCTTAACGTTGGATTAATAAGATTTATAAAATATTTGTATTGCATAAATTAATATTTTTTAAATATTTATATACCACAATGTTTTTATGGGTAGTTTACATATAATGATTATAGGTGCATAGATGTTGATTAAAAGTTTAATGATTTCGTTGGTGATGCTTGCGGGAACAGCGATGGCAGACGTTATGACAATGGAGGACAAATTGATCTCTATGGCGACTATGGTTAAGTACAGTGGTCGCGGAGGCCTTATCGAGTTTTCGCAAGGAGATTATCTGACGCTCCTCGATATTGCTCTTCAGGAAGGCTACACACCTGGTCCAGCACTCTTGAAAGAGTTGGCGGATCAGCCCGATCTTTTGCGCAAAACGCAAAGCATGGTAAAAGCTCCACAATAAATAGGTGGAAGACGCATCTGTCTCGGGTTTCCTATGCAGCCTGAGCCACTAAAGGTGCTGTTGCTCGTGAGAGGTTTGGATAAATCCCTATTTTGCGTTCTAAATGCTCGAAATGGCGTACACCGTATAGAAAAGCAATGGTAATCGGCAATGTTATACACCAAAGCCCAAAATGTCCCCCATAATTTCCCAAATAAACCAAACCGAAAGAAGTTATGATGTACATTGCTGTTCTTGTTAATGCGTACAAGAAACTTGCGTAGGTGAAGCGGCGCGAAATTGGAAAATGATAGTAAAACACGGCACTTGCAGGCATTCCACTTAATGATAGTGTAAGAATAGATGATTGCAGTAAAAATAGTCCTATGGGACTATTAATAGATCCAATCATAAATGGCATTAATAACATTAATAAGAAAGCAAAAATTCCGCGAAGTTTAATAATTTTTATTGGGTGTATGTAATAAGTTAGGAAGGAAAATCCAACACAAACCATAACCATAACCATAGACAGAAAGAAATTATGTATTATGATATCATTAGCAGAGTACCCAAAGTTTTCTTTAAGCATGGGATTAAAATAAATATAACTCAGATAAAAAGTTAAGGGCCACCCACAATAAATTAAAAAGAAGGATATTAGGGTTTTAGGTTTTATGGGATCTTTCCAAACAGGGGGCTTAAACTGTGGAATCACATTAGCACTTTCTTGGTTTTCTAATCTATGCAGATCTGCAATTGATTGACTCAGTTTTGTTCTTTGCATTTCGAGAAAATCAGGAGTTTCGCGAAGGCGGGTCCTCGCAACCGCTCCAACAAGTGCTATAGCCGCACCAACCCAAAAAGCGATGCGCCAATTCAATAAATAAGAAGTAACAGCTGTTGCAACTCCAAGAGCGGCCATAGCTCCTACAGCAGAAGCAACGGTTACAAACGCAACAGCGGCATAGGATGCTGGGCGCTTAACACTCTCAGCAATATAAATTTCTGCCCCGATAATTTCTCCCATGGAGGACATACCTTGAGCCATACGACAGAAAAGCATAATCCACCCAGCCGAAATACCAATTTGTGCATAGGTAGGAAGATTGGCCATAATTAAACAAGAGATCGACATCATCATAGTTGTTGCAATAATTGTCGATTTTCTGCCAATATTGTCGCCCATCCATCCAAAAATCAAAGCTCCAACGGGTCTAAAAACATAAGTTGCACAAAAAGCAAAGGCAGCGAGAAGAGCAGTGGTTTGTGGATCTGTTTTGGGGAAGAAAATCTCATTTAGAAGGACGGCCATATGGATATAGAGCATTAAATCAAAATATTCAAGGAAGGTTCCGATTTGTAGGAGCCCTATCGCTTCCTTTTGCTCACGGTTGAGGGATGAAAATATTCTCATATGTACTCTTCTTTCTCTGACGCTATCACAGTCTATAAATGGTTAATTCAATAGATTATGTCAATATCTAAAATTGACTTTTTATCAAAAATTTATATAAAATTTTTAGTTGTCCATGTATGTTGCTGCTAATGGGAGGGCCTGGATTGCCGCGGCTGCTAGCGCAGCCTCGCAATGACGGTGGGGGCTAGCAATGACTCCACGTACGTCATTGCGAGCGAAGCGTGGCAATCCAGGAATCCCTCATCCTCACGGTGTTTGGATATGGCCTGGGAAGTGACTAAAATTTTTAGAAAGGAAACGAGGCTTTACAGAGCAAGTGGTATTCAGTACGTTTGCTTTGGATAGTTGTGGAGCCAGTGATGAGGTATTTCACTCTAGTATCTTGATTCATCGCAGAAAGCGTGAGCGATGGCCTAATAGCTCCTCTACCATAGCCGCTTATCGCAACTGAGCGAATCATGCTACCGTCAATAGACTTAGTTGTATCCATAAGATTCGGATCTTTTATTGTATAACTGTAATATATGCTACCTTCAACACGCAGCGAGTAAATTCCAACTCCTGTCCAGGTATTCCTTACGGAGGTTCCGATATAATTGTCAAAGCCCATTCCAGACGTTCTAGCAACGGAATTGGAATAAATGCTATTATCCATTTCTTTATATCCATGCATCTTAATAGTCCACAAATTAATTCCATAGTATGGGCGAATTGAAATACTTCCTAGCCCCACCTTGTATGAAATCTCTGTTGCAGAACCAAGAGCATCGGCAATGCTGGAACTTTTGATTATGTATCCGGTGCTAACATTCGCCACTCGATCATGCTTGCTAAACATCCGGCTAGCGTTCACAAAGGCATCCAATCTAATGTTGTCCCAGCGCATGCTATTGTAAGCTGAAATCTGCATCATCTTATGCTGACTCTTGTTAGTACTTATCATAGAAGACTTAGCCCCTCCAAAACCGCCGCCTAGCGAAATACCAAATAAACTCTTGTTATCAGAGTTGTGCCATTCCATACCGGTCAGTAGCAATTGCATGTGATCTGATGAGGCTCCAGATACAGGTGTTTGCTTGTTGCGCCCTTGAACATACAATGGTGCTAGCCAGAATGTTTTGCCCAGATTCTTTTCATCTTCTTTGGTAAAGTCCCAAGATCCATTCTTATCTAACGCCGACAGCAGGGTATCCCATCCCTGAGGGCTCTGGACTTGACGACTCCTAAATGAATCGATTGGCGGGTTGTAACCCTGGTTTGGGCGCCCTGTGTAGTCTTCTGGAATATTGCTAATCGTATCAACATCCATCGCATCAAAATTGCTCTGACTTTTGGCGATTTGATTGGATATAACAGCTATTGTTTGTGGAATAATATTTGTGCTTAAGGTGACAGAACTTGCTGTTGTTGCAGCGTTAAGGGAAGGATGAAGGATAACCTTAATCTCTTGGCCTGGATTGTTACCTGTGCGTGCGCTTGGGCCCACGACTCTAAAATTAATTCCAGGTATAGACGATGCATCAACGGTTCCTGTTGTGAAAAATCCCGTAATGTCCTGGTCAGAACTTAAGATGGTATACGTAGTTCCCTCAAGGCTTGCATCCATACGATCTAAACCGTCACCTGATGGTAAAAAGGCTATCGTACTCCCATTATCTAAGGTAACTTTGCCTGCAACGTGAAGCAAACTTGCGTTAACCACGTTGTTAGATTTGCCTATACGAATTGCGAGAGTACCAGTTTGAGTGTATGTACCATCTACCACCATGGTTCCCGCGATAAAAGTACCATTTTGTAGTAGACTGCTTGGTTCAACAGTTCCACTATTTGTTATATTTTTTAAAACTCTTCCAGTTCCACTAAAGGTAGCACCATTGTCAACTGTGACCGAACTGTCTAAAGAGCCGCCCCCCAAATGAATTCGACCAGAAGAGACTTTTGTAGGTCCGCTGTAGTCATAGACATTTCCAGACAGCACCAACATACCAGGACCATCGACTGTTAAACCTCCATGACCGCTTACATTTTTAGTTAACTTAAGAGTGGAAGGTTGGTCTAAAGTCCCCATGGTAAAAGTTGTATTTCCAGCTAAGATCATATCGTTGGATACAGTCGTATCTACGGTTGTTGTTACGGTGGCTTCTGAGCTATTGGTACCAAGAGTTAGTGGGAGGTTTCCTACACTGGAAGCTATATTGCCACCACTAAAAGTAAGATTTTGGAATATAGTTCCTGCAACATAGCCTAAATTTCCACCAGCTATAGTTACTGGCGTTAAGGTGAGGCCAGATGGAAAAATCAATTGACCAGCGTTTATAAGGGTAGGTCCGGTGTAAGTAAGTGCTTTGGAAGGAGCAGGAAGTAGTGTAACAGTGCCAGTGCCGGTTTTGATAAAGCCTCCCGATCCACTGATGTTACCTGAAAGAGTCATGATCTCGCTGGCGTTACTCACGTTAAGCGTATTAGATGCGCTTGTTAGTGAAATATCAGACTCGATGGAGGTCCCTGTGGTTGCGTTATCCCATAATGTGCCTCCATCTAAATCTATGGATCCACCAGTGATGCTTCCTCCGCTTATCTTCAAGGTATGGCTGCCAACTATCATTTGATTCAAGGAACCAATAGCCAATACTCCTAGCCCAGTTTTATTGAGGAGTGTTCCAATGGTTATATCGGGAAGCACTAATTTATCGCCGCTATTTTTAACATCAATGGTTTCTCCGCCTGTGAGCCCTATAGTCGAAGAAGTTAAATCATACGTTCCAGAAGTAACGCTAAGGGTTCCCCCGTTAATGCCTAAAGTGCCATTTACGGAAAGCCCGCCACTGTCTAGGTCTAGGGTATTGCCCGTGCCGATGATTAAGCTGCCGTCGACGTTGAGGCGCATAGTTTCTTTAGATGGGTCGGTTATGTTGCTGGTTAAGGTAAGGGTGTTGTTCCCCGAGGGACTAAGGTCTTGCAGATTTACTGTTCCAGGCAGAGTAGGGGTCGTGCCGCCCTGCACATTCCACTGAGCAGCATCGAAAAATCTGTAGATCTTATGATCGTTTCGGTTAACAACAAAAACATTTCCGTTTTCTATTGTGCTTGCGCCAACAACGGATGGACCAAGCGTAACGCCATCGATTTGTGAAAATGCTGTTCCGCCAGATCCATTTAGAGTGCGTGAAAGGACGTATCTAGGGGGAGAAGACCCCAAAACTGGGGTAAAGATTTTCAACCGCCCACCATCCGCTATGATGAGCTTTTTGTCGTCAGAATCACTAATTGCAATAACAGAGGGATTCGTAAAAGAAACTGGATTTCCGTTAGAGTCTTGAAAGATCGCATTGGTGTTTGCGCCTAAGCCGTTAAAAACATTTATAGTAGCATCACCAGATATATATATGTGCTGCGGTGGGGAGTTGCTAGTACTTGTAATGTCGGGAGCAACCGCAATCCCTGCTGGATTTGCTGGACCATTAAAGGAGTCTTGAATCGTTCCATCTGCGCTGTTCATCTTGTCTACCGTACCGCCGTAGGCCAAATAAGCGGTATTCTTATGCAGATCTTGATCATAGGCAGCACCAATAGCTTTTGGGGCTGCTGATAACACGTAAGGAGGTGAATTCTGTTGCTGAAAAGCAGAGTTATAGATGTGTAGCGTATTATTACTATTAAGAATATTTTGTCCATCAACATAAATATTGCCGTCAGTACTGTTAAAAGCAATACGGGCAGGAGTATAATCAAGAGAAGATGGGGAACCGGAGTATACGCCATCCATTCCCATAGCAAGGACTGTCGAATTCGCTTGATCTAGTACGAACAGCATGGAAGTTATAGGATCACAAATAATACTGCTTGGTTGAGGTGTAGAAAATAATGGCGGAAGATTTGTGATACTAACGGTACCAGTGGGAATAAAGGTGGCTGCTTTTACTGATATTGCGCCTAAAGCAAATGTTATTAAGATAACTGGACTGACGGTATTGCGGAGCAGCCTCTTATAGTTATGAACATTAAATTTTTTTGCTGTACTCATCATCACATTCTCCTAATTATCGAACTCGCAAATGGTTGAAAAATAAGGGTTTTGGCGACATCTTGTTTGCAGTAGACATTACTGGATTGCCACGCTTCGCTCGCAATGACCTTTGGGTCAAGCCCAAGGGCAGGCTCCATAATGCACGACCTGCCGTCATTGCGAGGCCACGTAGTGGCCGCGGCAATCCAGGAGATCTTAATAAAGTTTGATAATAATTTGTTAAAGCTACTTGCCTGAAGTAGCGGGGGCGTGCAATGACGAATATGGCACAAAATACCTGATCCTTATCCGTCATCGCTGCGCAATCCAGTAATGTCTGCAAATTCATGTTGTTTGGATATACCTTGCAAATTTCACTTTTAATTGCACCCATAGATTAATTAAAATTTGTCATAAACCTTAATAATATTGTATAAGAGTAAGGATAAAGTGCAACACTTAATACAAAAGGAGGTGTAGATGCTGCTTTCTCAAGGTATCAGACTTACATCATGGCTCTCAGGCGTAATTTTTAGTAACTGCCAGGATATATTGTTGCTAAGGAAAACCACTGGATTGCCGCGGCTGCTAGTGCAGCCTCGCAATGACGACGGGGCACTATATCCGTCATTGCGAGCGAAGCGTGGCAATCGAGGAAAGCAAGCACTTTTACGGTGTTTGATTATGATATGGGGAGTTATGTTTTTTGCTCTATCTTTATCGCACGCTATGGCGGCCGATATGCCAGAAGAGCAACAAATTGAGCTCGGTACGATAGAAAACAGTGTATCGCGGTCATCAGAGATAGTTGACCTACCTCAGCAGTTACGTTCTCAACTTTTGCCAGCAGATGAACAACGCATTGTCACTTTTCTTGAAAAACTTGGGAGAAGTGCAGATAGAGATAAAAGTGGAAACTTTTTAGGACTTGGAGGCTTGAGTGCCAAACATCATGAATCCTTATGTCTCATACTGAAAGAAGAACAATTTTTACCTCGAACACTCTGGAAATGGCAGACTTTCAGCAACTTGCCAGCTAACATTGCGAGCGCACTTATTAGTCTGTTCCCTTGCTCTAAAAAAATAAAAAATGATTCCCGCATGTTTTGGCCTTGTAATGAATCAGGATGGATTGCTGATCCTGCAACTCGTAGAGCCATCTATGGAAGTCGCGCTTTTGCAGATGGTATTTTTTCTTCAATCTCTCTCGCGAAAAAAGGGGCTTTCTGGGGCTTTGCTATATACCAAGTAATTTATGCCAGTCCATTTACATTGGGGTCTCTGTTTGAGATTGTTGATGGCAAACAACAATCTGGAATCAGGAGCCTTGTTCATTTTTTGACTGATTATCCAGCTGCTGCTTATGGTATTACTTCTACCATATTAATAATCCCTACTCTGTCTGGAGCCTGGAAAGCATTCAGTGCAAAGGCTGTGACAGATGATAACCTCAAAAAATCCATCACAAGAATCGGCAAATCCACCAAAAAAAATAGAGGCTACGGTGATAAATTCTGTCGAGATGTCGCAGCACCTCTATTCGGATTGCCAATTTCTCCATTAAATCCTACCAATAACAGCGTTAACACTATTATTCAGCTGTTAAATTGGGACAACAATTTCGACGACCCTGCAAAAAGATCTCAAGCTTTTCTGGCTGTCCAAAATCTTTTTGAAAGGGGATCCTTGCTCTCTCTCTTTATAGCAACTAAAGCTTTATCCAACATTGCCAGCGGAGTGAGCACCAGAGAATACCCCTCCTATGCAAGTGAAGAAGATTTAAAAAATGATTTCGCTATAAAGGACTTAGCAATAAGAATAAGAGCTTTTGAAGAATTGTGGAACAGAGGCAACAAGTCGCCTCTTGCTGTATTGCGAGGCAGTGAAGGACCTATTGATGGAGCTAGTCAAGCGGTTGTATGGTTGTACATAAATTATCAACTTTGGAATATCGGACATAGCCCTTCCAAGGTATTATCGGGAGTGTTTCTAACTTATAATCTTGGAATACAAGTAACCGGCTGGATAATTCTTAGAAACCTTTTGAGCGCATGGATAGAGTATAAAAACTGTCCTAATAGATCTTTTTCTTTCAAGACAGGTGGTTACGCACCATCTTCGCTCGACTACTCTGAAGGCTGTTTTCTTAATGGTTTCGTCGAGCCTTATAATCAACTTCCAGGGCAACCCGGTCATACATTAACAGACGCCATCGCAAAATTTAACTTTCCAACTGGAGAAATTGCTTTAGACCTTACAAGCAACTGCGCTAAAACACCAATTACAGCTGACAACATCGCAGCTATTCTATTGGGTATTAAAAATAAGCCTGGTTTAAAAGTAACCTCTTTAGACATCTCAGGATGTGATCTTTCTGACAGTAATGGCGTGAACGGAACGGCAGCACTAGGGGGAGCGTTAGCTCTTTTCCCGGAAATCCAATCTGTTAGGATGTCTGGTTGCAACATTGAGCAATTGAGCCCTGCCGCAGAATTACTTGCAAGTTTTGGTATTTTAACTGTATTGAACACTCTTGATTTGAGCAATAACCATATCATATTTTCTGGTAGCTCTAAGGCTCTTGGGGATAATTTACCACCTTCCGTAACTGATTTAGATGTTTCCAAGAATCGTATGGGAAGTGATGTGTCTTATTTTATTTCTGGTATGTGTAACCTTAGGCGTCTAATAAGATTGAATATGATGGATGCGGCTGTGGGGCTTAGCCCACATTTGCAAGGCATAGAATGTTTAAAATTTCTTCCGCTTCAAGTATTGAGGTGCAATCGTGCAGCATACACAAATGATACGATAGCTCTCGGTAACGCCTTATCTCCTAGCCTTATTGAACTTGACATTGACGGCTTAGCGTCGGATGCACTCGTAAATTTTATGGGAAATATTCCGCAGGCTCTCAGAATTCTAAGCGTAAAAGGAGTTAATTTAGAATCACCAGGAGATGGAAACGGGACTCTTGCGCTTGCCCAAAATTTCCCTACAGCTCTTGAAGAGTTTGACGGATCTTATACTAATCTCGGGCTAGTTAGTAATGGCACTGCTCTTTTTGCAGCTTTTCCATCGACATTAAAGACCATAAAGATCGCAGGCAATCGTATTTCACAAATTGACCAACTAATACCGATCATTACTTCTGGTAATCTTCAAAGATTAGACCTCAGGAGTTGTTATCTACAAGATCCTGTGCAAATTGACTTATTGATGCAAGCTATTGCTCAAGCATTAGCATACCAACCATCATTTAGTGTGGATCTCTCTTACAATAATATTGGCCAAACGCCTCTTGATAATTCAACGCTTTTGATGATGGGGCAGGTTTTTAGCAATACTAATATGACCTTATTTCCTCAACGCTCTACTATTCCAGCGGATCAACTTGAGGTTTTATGTCTCAATATCAATAACGGACGCGCTTCCGATCAGTACTTTATAGCGAGCCCCTATACTGTAGATCATTTTTTCTCGATCCTGCCATCTAACTTAACATCGCTATCTCTATCCGGCATGCTCCTGAATGCAGATGCTGCAACATTAAGGCACCTTATGCTGCTCTTGTTGTCCATGAACATCACCCATCTAGATTTATCGGGCAATCTATTCGACGCAGATGTAAGCCGTACTCAAGCTATAGCTGACATCGGTTTTCCTCCAAATTTACAATATCTCAATTTCGGTGGTAACCTATACAATGGGCAACCAGCGCAAAATATGACAGCTAGTTGGGGGCAGCTGCGCTTCCTCGAAACTCTGGTATTGGCAGGTAACAGATTTACTCCCTCTGATGCTCAGACACTTAAATATACCTTGATGTCTTTGCCCAACCTTAAGACATTAGATTTGACTAGATGCATATTAGGACCAGGGTCTATTACACAAGGTATTATTGAGATTGCCGAAAGTTTTGATCGCCAAAAAAACCCAACGACGCAATTTAACCCAACAACATTGCTATTGGGAAGCACAAATATCGGATCAGACTCCTATAATAATAATAATGATACTATTGCATTGGCAGACGCACTATCACAAACGCAACTTCAGGTCCTTGACGTATCTGCCCATAACTTCCCAAATGAGATTCATCCAGAATTAATGGCCGCCCTACCGCAAAGCCTTGTAGAGTTTACAGCTTCAG